>JAGAZS010000320.1 GCA_017939945.1 Schwartzia sp. (in: firmicutes) | reverse complement strand
ATCCGTTTCGAGAAGCCGCTCGTCGATGTGAATTTGAAGTTGATGGATTCTTTCACGAAGGATCTCAAAACGTCTATGCAACGTGACGTGGCGAGCGGAGGACCATCGGAGTTCGATGGGCTGGTGCATCGGGTTGCCCGCCTCGGAAAAGAATATCATGTTCCGACGCCGCTTTATGACAAGATCAGCGCTTGGGGAAAGGAAAAAGGAATACGGTGATCGGATTTGGGCGTGCTGAACGGCGCGCCCAAAATTTTTACGGACAGTCGCTCCTCTCGATTGCCACACGTCTGGCGATTGTGCTAAAATAAACGCATGGGAGGATTGGCGATGCGGGAGAAGCATGTCCTGATCATAGCGGCGTCCATTGGCTCTGGGCATATCAAGGCTGCAGAGGCGGTAGCGGACGCGCTGAAAATAAAATATCCCGATGCGCAGATACATACGGAGGATTTCACGATGTGGCGCGTCTCGTGGGCGACGGCTTTTATGAAGGCGTGCTATCTTTTTATGCTGCGTTTCATTCCGAACTTGTATGAGCTGATGTATCGGTTTACTGGCGGACGTTCCGGCGGCCTTTCCGTGCAGAGTCTGATTTCTGCTTTTACGGCGCGGGATATTGCGGCGCTCGTCAAAAAGTATCGCCCGGAAGCTGTGATTTGCACACATCCGTTCCCCGCAGGGGCGGCTTCTTGGAGAAAAAAACGTCATCCGAAAGAGTTTTTATATGCGACGGTCATCACCGATTATTCAGTGCATCAGATGTGGATATATCCGAACACGGACTGCTATTTCGTTGCGCGGGAGGAAATGAAAACTGACTTAATTGCGGCGAGGGTGCAACCGGAAAAAGTCTTTGTGACGGGAATCCCCGTTACGTCGAAGTTTCACCAGCGGGAGGATCGGGAGGTAATCCTTGAAAGTCTCGGCCTTTCACCGGAAAGAAAAACGGTGCTTTTGATGGGGGGCGGTCTCGGAATAGGCGGCCTTGACGCAGCGCTGTGCGCGTTGGAGAATGTGGAGATTCCAATTCAGATTCTCGTAGTGGCGGGCAAAAACGAAAAGCTTCGTCTGCGAGTCGAGAAGATGGCAAAGTCGTCGCACCATGCGATTCTCGTTTGGGGTTATTCGGCGCGTGTTCGCGAGTTCATGGCGGTCTCGGATTTTATCATTACAAAACCGGGAGCGCTCACAATCAGCGAAGCGCTTTCCGCTGAGTTGCCGATGCTTTTGCACGATCCGATTCCCGGACCGGAGACGGAAAACGCCGTCTATATTGCACGAAAGGGCGCGGCAGTCTGGGCGAATTCCGAGGGAAAGTTGGCAAAGGCGATTTTGCGGCTGCTTTCGTCAGAGGAGGAGCTTACGTCGATGCGCGCAGCGGCGCACAAGATGAAGAAGCCTTACGCGGCACGCGATATTGCCGATCATTTTGCAGAGACATTCGATAAATTTTCCGACTGGAAAAAAATTCATGGAGAGTGATAGTTTCGGCAGGGATTTTTTTCTTTGCCTCGAATATTTCAATATAGCGTGACGGATTTTGAGCGCATTTGGGTGAGAATATGACGCTGAGAAAACTAAAGAAACGGGACGATGGGAACTTCTCGTGTCCCGCGTGCGGCGGTCCGCTTCGCTTCAAGGACGGCGAAGCTGTTGCAGTTGTAAGCGGACAGCTTGATATGGATAATTACAAGCCTCGCTATATTTGCGACGCTTGCAAAATATATTATCGCGCGGTATTGACAACGGATTATTATGATGTTTTTCCTTTGGATGATGACGCTACGGAAAAAGCGGAGGCAGAAACGTCCACGACTCCGGCGGTCAAGGAGCCGGAAAAACCGCCGGGGAAAGGGCCGATTGCCCTGCCGAAGGAACCGACGGGAAATGAAACCTGTCCCGTCTGCGGTAACCGATTCCGTTTTGTCGAAGGCGGTGCGGTGCGCGTCGTGGATGGCAAGCTGGACATGGAGAACATCAAGCCGAAATACGAATGCGATACTTGCGGCGTTTTTTATCGCGAAGTGTTGTCTTCGGGTTTTTATTTACCTTATCCGCAGCAAGATGAGGATCGTGTAGCCGTGTCATCTCCCGCCGAGAAAACGGACGCTTCGAAAGAAGAATCACAGGAGGAATCGGCTGCGGCAGGCAGGGGACCGATCGCGCTGCCGAAAGAGCCGAAGGGGAACGAGATATGTCCCGTCTGCGGAAAGCGTTTTCGCTTTGTCGAAGGCGGCGCGGTACGCGTCGTGGACGGCAAACTGGATATGGAGAACATCAAGCCGAAATACGAATGCGATACCTGCGGCGTGTTTTACCGCGAGGTATTGACCTCGGGGTTTTATCTTCCATATCCGCAGCAGGAGGAAGATAAGCTAAAAACGCAGGGGAATCCGGAGCCTTCAAAGGTTCTTTCGACCGGCGACCTTGCGCCGATGATGCTGAAGCGTGACACGAACAACCAATGCCAATGTCCGCGATGCGGAGCTATGATGGATTACGTCGAGGGACAGGCGGTACGCTTGGTGGACGGCAAGCCGGACATGGAGAACGTTTGGGACCATTTTCATTGCGAGAGATGCCATTCAGTATTCCGCAGGATTGTCAATACCGATTTTTTCCAGTTTTCGGAAAAATAATCGCGTCAATTTGCCGAAATCAGCGTTTTTTTCTTGCAAGTTGTTTGAAATATTAGTATTATAAAGCTGTACCCTTTGCGGGGATGATTTCAGAAGACAGAAAAGAGGGCAAAACGGGATGGAGGAAAAACGAGGCGGATGGACGCCAAGTATTTTTGCCGTTATCGTGGCGCTTTGGGTCATCGGATTCGGATATACGTTTTGTATGCAGCAGTCGCATCTTAATGAGGTCGAGGAAGACCGTGCCGTTGCAATTTCGCGGCTGGAAGAGGCGCGTGCGCGCAATGCTGCATTGAAAGAGGAACGCGACGGGTTGGACAAACCGGAATATATCGAGAAGGTAGCGAGAGAAGAACTTGGAATGACGCGTCATGGAGAGATGCCTTATATTGCGGCAAAAAAATAACGAAGCAGCGGCTTATGCGCTTATTCCTTTTCCTTGACAGGTGCGGAATGGCGAAGGTATAATGAAGCAAATCTTGAGATATACAAGGAGGAACAGGTTTTGTCAATTGAAGTTGGCGGCGTGGTGGAAGGTACCGTTACCGGCATCACGAATTTTGGCGCATTTGTCGATTTGGCGGATGGAAAGGTGGGACTTGTCCATATTTCTGAAGTTGCGGACGTCTATGTGAACGACATCAAGGATTTTTTGAAGGTGGGTCAAAAAGTCAAGGTAAAAATCCTGAATGTGGATGACAAAGGAAAGATCGGACTTTCCATCAAGCGTTTGCAACCGAAAAAAACGGAAGCCATGGATGGCGGAAATACGCAGTCGATTTCACGTGCGCCTCGCCGTCCTGCCGGAAACGATTTTCGGGCTAAACCGGCCGGACGTTTTTCCGCTGGACCTGTATCCTTTGAAGATAAGTTGTCGAAATTCCTGAAGGACAGCGATGAGAGATTGACAGATTTGCGCCGGAAGACGGATTCCAAACGGGGGGGCCGTGGATCGAGACGTTCAGGCTAAAATCGAAAGAAAGCACTCTGCAAAGGGTGCTTTTTCTGGTTTTGTGACATTTGAAAGGGAAACAGGATGGAGTTGGAAAGCCGCGTCAAATCTTTTGTGCGGCGGCATAAAATTTTCACGCCGGGCAGCAGCATTGTTATTGCCTGTTCGGGAGGACCGGATTCTCTCGCGTTAGCGGAGGTTTTGTTGGCGCTTCGCGAGGAGTGGTGTCTTTCGCTGGAACTTGCACATTTCGAGCACGGGATTCGTGGCGAGGCGTCGCTGGCAGATGCCGAATTTGTGCGTGATTTCGCGGCGGAACGAGGGCTTCCCTTTCGCGAAGGGCATGAGGATATTCCCGCTTACGCGAAGCGCTCGAAGCGTTCTCTTGAAACGGCGGCGAGGGAACGGCGATATTCTTTCCTCGAAGAAACGGCAAACAGGATGGGCGAGGGAACGCTGATTGCGACAGGGCATCACGCCGGCGATCAGGCGGAAACGGTGCTCATGCACCTGCTGCGCGGCAGCGGGATTGATGGCCTTGCGGGAATGAGACCACGCACGGGCGCAATCATCCGCCCGTTGCTTTTTTTATCGAAGAAAGAGATTGCGGACTATTGCAAGGAAAAGGGGCTGAAGCCGCGACAGGACGAGACGAATTTTCTTCCCGACGCAGAGCGGAATCGTGTCCGGTTGGAGCTTTTGCCGATGTTGCGTCGCTATAGTCTTTCGCTGGACGATGCTCTTTGTCGTTTGGCGGCGGCGGAGGCGGAAGTAGCGGATTTTTTGCGTACAGCGGCAAATACGGAATGGAATCGGGTTGCGGCGGAAACATCAGAAGGACTTTTGCTACGCAGGAAGATGTATAGCAAATTGCACGCGGCTCTGCGGAAGGCAATATTGCGGCGAGTGGCGGAAAAGCTTGAACTTCGCTCCTCACTGGGCTTTACCCATTATGAGACGCTGGACGAGTTCTGCTGTTTCGGTGAAGCTGGGAAGAGGCTGACGCTTCCCCGGAACGGCGAGGCGGAATGCCGCTATGATACCGTCGTTCTGCGGCGGACGGCGGCGCAAAGCATCTCGTGGAACGAGAGACCGTTGTCTCTTTCGGGAGTCACCAGGATTGAGGAAATCGGGCTTACGGTTTATGCCTCGGCGTCGGAGACGGAAAATGTTCCAACGAATCCGCGGATTGCTGTCGCCGACATTGACGCTCTTCCTTCTCCGCTGCTTGTTCGCAGCCGACGGATGGGGGATTCCTTCCGATTGGAAAACGGCGGGAGGCAAAAGGTCAAATCGCTTTTGATTGACAGGAAAATTCCGCATGGATTGCGGGACCGTGTGCCGATTTTCACGGCGGGCGGCGACATTTTTTGGGTGGGCGGAATCCGGCGAGCGGCGGTCGCATTGTTAACAGCGGAGACGCGGCGCAGGATTGCGTTTCGCATAGAATGGGATGACGAAAAAGAAAACGGGGAGGAGAATTGAAATGTTGACTGACGATTTGAAGAGCGTGCTTTACACGGAGGAACAAATCGCGAAACGAGTTTCGGAGCTCGGGGCAGAGCTGACGCGGGATTACGCGGGCAAGAATCCGCTGGTTATTGGCATTTTGAAAGGCGCGTCCGTATTCACGACGGACCTCATACGATATATCAATACGCCGATGCAGCTTGATTTCATGGTCGTGTCGAGCTACGGGTCGGGAACCAAGACCAGCGGATCGGTAAAAATCCGCAAGGATACCGATACGGATATGAGAGAACGCCATGTGATTATCTGTGAGGATATTATTGATTCTGGCGTCACTATGAGCAATCTTTTCCCGTTGTTTTCAACGAGGAAGCCCGCAAGTCTGAAGCTTTGCGCGTTGCTTTCGAAGCCATCGCGGCGGGAAGTCGAAATCAAAATTGATTACCTCGGCTGGGAAGTACCGGATGAATTCCTCGTTGGCTATGGGTTGGACTATGCGGAACATTATCGCAATCTTCCCTGCATCGGCGTCCTTAAACCGGAAATTTATTCCTAACCGATTCTGATTGTATGATTCCCGGTTTAATGATATAATGTGAACGCTTGGCGAACGCGAGTCGCAGACGAAGCGTGAGCCTGGCGGAAACATACGCCCTTGTAGTATAGTAATTAGAACGTTTTTTACGTCGATTTCTCCCCAAAAGGGGAAGGAGGACAAGATCGTTGAACCGATTCATGAGAAATATAGGTTTTTACCTGCTGATTATTTTTATCGCCATCACATTTATTGATTATTTTTCCGTCAAGAACTCAACGACAAAGCAGGAAATGGGCTATTCTGCTTTCCTTCAGCAAGTGGACAAAGGCGAGGTGGCGAAAGTCACCATGATGAACAATGTCATTGAGGGCGTGTTGACGGACGGGACGGAGTTTTTGACCGTGACGCCGGATACGCCGAACGACGCGACGCTTTTGCAACGCTTGCAGGACAAAAAAGTGGAAATCCGCGCGAAGAATCCGCCTGAACCGCCGTGGTGGACGGCGGTGCTGTCTTCGGTACTGCCGATTTTGCTTCTGGCGGGTGTCTGGTTCTTCATCATGCAGCAGACTCAGGGCGGCGGCGGACGCATGATGTCCTTCGGCCGCAGCCACGCGCGCATGAGCAGCGGAGATAAGGTCAAAGTGAATTTCGGCGACGTTGCCGGAGCGGACGAGGCCAAGCAGGAGCTGGAGGAAGTTGTTGAGTTTTTGCGCCAGCCGAAAAAGTTCAACGATCTT
>JAGAZS010000319.1 GCA_017939945.1 Schwartzia sp. (in: firmicutes) | reverse complement strand
GATTTGATGGACCTCGCCCCCTGTGCGACGGGAAAGGCGAGAATCAACGGGAAAGATTGACAATGAAACGGAGAATATGCGCGGTCTTTGCCTGTGCATGTCTGTTGGCTTGCGTCGGGACGACGTTTGCGGCGCCGCCGGAAGCTGCGGTTGAGACGTCTGCGGCGGCTGTTGAGACACGCGCGGAGCAGACGCATCGGCAGACAAAGCGCGTCGCGATTATTCCGCTGATCGATCGCACCGGCGGTTGGTTGTCCAAGGCTGGAGCGGCTCGGTTGATGGACCGCATGGACAGGGAATTCCATATCCCTCTGAACGAGACCATGCATTGGGTTGACTTCGTGAACGAGGACGAAGCGGCAAAGGCGCTCGACGAAGCGCTTTCCTCGCAGGGAAAAAAGGCGAAGCCGGAAATCGCGGCGCGGGACGCGGCGCAGACACTGGACGCCGACCTTGTACTGTTCCTTGTCGTCCATCAGTGTTACCAGCATATTTTTTACGGCGGCTGGCGATGGGACGGGGAAACGTACATCGAATCCGCGGCGTCGCTGACCGTTTACGGTTATGATCGGCGGCACGACAGATTGATTCGGGTGCCCGCTTCTCGGTTTGAGCGCACCGACTATCATCCTTCCTATGAGGCGGAGGAATTAGCCATGGACGCGTTGGACGAGGCGCTTCGGGAAGCGCACGCCACCGACGCGATTTACCCGCTTTCGCCGGACAGCGCTCCGGCGCAGGCGTCATATATAATTAAAGAAGGGGAGAATAAGAAATGATGGAAGAATTCAAGAAGTTTATTATGAGGGGCAACGTCATGGACCTTGCGGTGGGCGTCATCATCGGCGGCGCTTTCGGCAAGATCGTGTCCTCGTTCGTCAGCGACGTGCTGATGCCGCCGCTGGGGCTTTTGATGGGGAATGTGGACTTTTCCAATTTGTTTATCAATCTCGGCAAGGTTCCGGTCAAGACGCTGGCGGAAGCGAAGGCCGCGAACGTTCCGGTCATCGCTTACGGGCAATTCCTCAACGCCTGCATTGATTTCTTGATTTTGGCGTTTGCCGTGTTCCTGATGATCCAGCAGATCAACAAGATCATGCCGAAGGAAGAGCCGGCGCCGGAGCCTCGCAAGTGCCCGTACTGCAAATCGGAGATCGACGCGGAAGCAACCCGCTGCCCGCATTGCACTTCCGAAGTAGGATGAGGAGAATCCCTGCTCGTGATTTGCGTTCGCGAGCGGGGGTTTTTTGAAAGCGGGTCATGGGAAAACGGAGTAATATGAACAGGAGGTTCTAGTATGGGGTTGTTGAACAATATCAAGGTCTCGGCGAAGATCATGATTCTCGTCGTGATCGCGGCTTTAGGCATGGCGGCTATCGGTTACAGAGGGTTTTCGACCATTAACCAGTCGAAGGACGGCATGGCGGTCATCTACAACCAGAGTCTCCAGCAGGTGCAGGAAATCGGCGAGACGAAATACCTGATGCGCGATATGCAGTCCCGGGCGATTCTCGCTATGGTGGCGACGACGAAGGAGCGCCATGACGATCTCCGAAACGACGCCAATGAAATCCAGAAGAATTTTGACAAACATTGGGCGCTCTTCGAGAAGGCGTCGGAGGGACAGCCGAACGCGAAGGAAAAGAGCGAGACGGTACGCAAGGCATGGGCGAATTTCTACGGCACTATGTCCGACATCATGAAACTCTGCGCCGACGGCAAGCTGGCGGACGCGCAAAAGCTTTACAGCTCCAAGGGCGGGCAGAT
>JAGAZS010000318.1 GCA_017939945.1 Schwartzia sp. (in: firmicutes) | reverse complement strand
TAATCGGCCTCATCCTGCACATAGACGATGACCGCAATTTTATTTTCATCGAGCTGTTTTGCCACCGCAACGGCCTCCCTGAACGTTGTCCAAAGGTATCCGAAATTTTCGCACTTTTCCTAAATCATAGCACAGATGCCCATTCCTCGCAAGATATCCACATCTTCATCCACATCCTGTGTACAAACATGCGTACTTGCCCGTGTTTGTATTATATTATACAGGAAAAACACGCGGCAAGAAAGGGGACTCCGTTTCTTTGTATCGTCCAAATATGTATGCTATAATTGCAAAAACGACGGAGGGAACGATATGGGCAGGACAAAATATTTTCGTTACGGCGAAAAAGAAACGGCGTATCTGAAATCGAGGGACAAAAAAATCGCGGCTGTCATCGACGCCGTCGGACCGATCCGGCGGGAACTGGATACGGATTTGTTTCAAGCCGTTGTCCGTCATATCGTCGGCCAGCAGATTTCCAACAAGGCATTGGCGGCGGTCTGGGGGCGGCTTTCGTCGGGGCTCGGCACGGTGGACGCGGCGACGGTGCTGAAGGCGGGGGAGGACAGCCTCCATGCCTTCGGCATGAGTTTCCGCAAGGCGTCGTACATCACGGACTTCGCGCGGAAAGTCGAAACCGGGGAATTCCGGCTTGACACGCTGAAAAAAATGAACGACGCGGAAGCGATTGCCGCCCTTTCGTCCCTTTCCGGCGTCGGCATTTGGACGGCCGAAATGATCCTGCTGTTTTGTCTTGAACGGCCCGACGTACTGAGCTTCGGAGACCTCGCAATCCAGCGCGGGCTTCGCATGGTCTACCGTCACCGGGAAATCCCGAAGGAGCGGTTTGAGAAGTACCGCCGCCGTTTCTCCCCGTACGGCAGCGTCGCGAGCCTGTATCTCTGGGCGGTATCCGGCGGCGCGCTTCCCGGCGTGACCGATCCTGGGGAAAAGAAACGGGGTAAAAAATCATGATTTATTTCACAAATTACGGCTCACCGCTGGGAAATATCCTGCTCGCCGCCGACGACGAAGGTTTGACGACGCTCGATTTCTCCGAAAAAAAGGGCGCCGTTTCCCCCAATCATCCGATCCTGCGGGAAGCAGCGCGCTGGCTTAAGATTTATTTTTCGGGACAGAATCCCGGATTCACGCCGCCGCTCCATTTGCTCGGCACGCCGTTCCAAACGGAAGTCTGGCGGCTGCTGCTCGATATTCCCTTCGGAAAGACGACGACTTACGGCGCGTTGGCAAAAGAGATCGCCCGGCGGCGCGGCGTCCGTCGTATGTCGGCACAGGCCATAGGCGGGGCGGTGGGACACAACCCGGTGGCGCTGATCGTCCCCTGCCACCGCGTGATCGGCGCGGACGGCAGCCTGACCGGATACGCCGGCGGCCTCGACAAAAAAGCCAGTCTTTTGTCTTTGGAAGGAATAACTTTTCAGCCTTTTTAGAGGAAAGAATGATTTAATGAAAAAAATTTTGTGCAAAACACGCAAAAAGGAAGAGCGCATTGAGCAAGAATAAAAAACCAAAATATAAGCCCGCGCACAGCAAAAAGGGCGGTTTCCCGTTTTGGCTGGGAGCGGTCATGGTCGTGCTTTTCGCGGCGGCGCTCGGCGCGGGATGCTTCTTCGCCTCGTCGAGCCTCTTTGACAAGCCGGGAAAACGCCAACGCACGGAAAACATCCCGTCGTATCAACCGACGGAAGCGTTGCTGGTGGCGAAGGACAAGACCACGGTCATGATCATGGGCGTCGACGAGCGCAAAGACGATGTGGGCCGCTCCGACACGCTGATGCTGGCCACCGTAGACCCGAAGAAAAAGAGCGCGTCGTTGCTCTCAATCCCGCGCGACACCCGGGTTCACGTTCCCGGCTACGGCTACGACAAAATCAACGTCGCCTATTCCCTCGGCGGCCATGAACTGACGCAGGACACCGTCGAGGAATTCCTCGATACGCCGGTGGAGCATTACGTCCTGATCAAGGTGCCCGCATTCAAGCGCATCATCGACGCCATCGGCGGCGTGGACATCGACGTGGAAAAACGCATGGAATATGTCGACGAATGGGATGACGACGGCGGCCTTGTCATCGACCTCTATCCGGGGCCGCAGCACATGGACGGCGCAACGGCGATTACCTATGTCCGTTACCGCGACGAGGAAGGCGATATCGGGCGCATCGAGCGGCAGCAGAAATTCATGAAAGCCGTAATGGACCAAGTCATGTCGCCCTCGATCATTCCCCGCCTGCCGAACATTATCCGCGAAGTCATGGGCTCGGTGGAAACCGACCTTTCCTTCCGGCAGTGCCTGGAGCTTGCCGGCGCGCTGAAGGAAGCGCAGTCGAACGG
>JAGAZS010000317.1 GCA_017939945.1 Schwartzia sp. (in: firmicutes) | reverse complement strand
CGGCGCGTCTGATGTCTCATGCACTCGCTGTAGGAAATAAAATTTCTAACAGCGAGTAGTATAAGACGTGAATATCCGAAAATTCACCGTTGACAGCGATGAGCAGGTCGTTGTCAAGGTTTTGCGGGAAGTACTCGACCTTTACCGGATCGCGGTTTCGGATGAGGACGCCGCGTTTGATGAGATTGCTGTGCGGAACGAGACTACGGAGGGGAATCCGCTTCACGTCCGCACCGAGGCTGTTTTTGTCGGGGCAGACGGTTCGACACGGACCTGCTCGATGGAAAGCGTCGCGCGCGTCGGCGAGAATCCACGCTCGGAGCGTCACCGGCTGATCAAATGGAATTTCTACGAATTGCTCCGGGCCGAGCTCGACCTGCCGGAAGCGCCGTGGGGCATTCTCTACGGCGTCCGTCCGTCGAAGATCGTCCATCGCTGGCTGGACGGCGGCGCCTCAAGGGAAGAGGTCGTGGCGCGGCTTCGGGCGGAGTTTGGCGTCGGGGAGGACAAGGCCGCGCTTCTCGTGGACAGCTCCCTGTATCAGCGTCCTTTCTTGCAGCAGAGCGATTCAAAAACGGTCAGCATATACGCGGGCATTCCGTTTTGTCCGTCTCGCTGCCTGTATTGCTCCTTTCCCGCCTTTGTGCTGCCGGGAGAGAAGATGCTCCGGCGGTTCACGGAGGTTTTTTTTCGCGATCTCGCCGCCGTGCGGCAGGCGGTAGAGCAGTACGGCTTCCGCGTGCAGAATATCTATGTCGGCGGAGGCACGCCGACGAGCCTTCCCGACGAAGTTTTTGACGAAGTGCTGCGCTCGCTTTACGACGCTTTCTTTTCGGACGCGCTTGTGGAGTTCTGCGTGGAAGCGGGACGCCCGGACAGCATGACGCCCGCGAAGCTGGAAAGCATGGTGCGCTGTCATGTGAACCGCGTCAGCGCGAATCCGCAGACCATGCAGGCGCGGACGCTCCGGCGCATCGGGCGGCGGCACGAGCCGGAAGATATCGTGCGAATGTATAAAGACTTGCGGAGCGCGGGAATTCCCTGCATCAATATGGACGTGATTATCGGCCTGCCGGGGGAGGACGCCCGGGACGTCGAGGACACGATGAAGAAGATCGCGGATCTCGCGCCGGACGATGTGACGCTGCATGCGCTGGCGCTGAAAAAAGGCTCGCGGCTCAAGGAAAATCTTTCCGAGACCGAGCTTCCCGACGATGCGACGGCGCGGGAAATGTTCACGGCTGCCATGGACGCCGCGAAACGGATGGGGCTTACGCCGTATTATCTCTATCGGCAGGGCTATCAGAGCGGACAGCTTGAGAATGTCGGCTGCTGCCGTCCCGGTGCGGAAAGCATGTACAATATACAGATCATGGGCGAGCGTCAGACGATTCTCGGCATCGGTGGCGCGGCGACCTCGAAGATCGTCAGCCCGACGCAGAAATATTTGAAAACCTCGTTTCATCCGAAAGAGATCACGGTCTATTTGGATAAGATCGATTATTATATGGAAAAAAGGAACCGCCTCTTGCATGAGGTGTATGGAGAACAGGAGGCTTTTTGATGCTGACACAGGCCCCGCGGGGCACAAAGGACATCTTGCCGGACGGCGTGGAACGCTGGCGGTACGTCGAGGAAAAGATACGGGAACTATGCGGACGGTTCGGCTATCGGGAGATACGGACGCCGCTTTTTGAGCATACCGAGCTGTTTCAGCGCGGCATCGGCGATACGACGGACGTGGTCGAGAAGGAAATGTACACGTTCACGGATCGCGGCGGGCGCAGCATCACGCTCCGTCCGGAAAACACGGCGTCGGCGGTGCGCGCTTATCTCGAACACAAGCTGTACGCGGAGGACGCGCTGACAAAGCTGTTTTATATCGGCTCGATGTTCCGGTTCGACCGTCCTCAAAAGGGGAGGTTCCGCGAGTTCCATCAGTTCGGCGTGGAGGCGCTGGGCGAGGCCAGCCCGGCGGTGGACGCGGAAATCATTCTGCTGGCCGTGCGCTTTTTACAGTCGCTGGGATTGAAAGAGCTTTCGCTCTCCATCAATTCCGTCGGCGATCCGGCTT
>JAGAZS010000316.1 GCA_017939945.1 Schwartzia sp. (in: firmicutes) | reverse complement strand
TGATGTCGAAAAGATGCTCGACCACGTCCTGCCCGTACTTCGCCGTCTCCACGCCTGGCATTGCCTGAATGGCTTCCGCCGCCGCCTTTACCATGTCGGGGCGGTTTACGCGCACTTCAAAGGAGTTTGGCAGCGGGTTGTTGTCTCCCAGCGCGTCCAGCAGGAACTGCTGGTCGCCCAGCCGTTCGCGGAACCGTTCCATCGCCGTCTCGCGGTCGATGAATTTCACCGATTCGACGCCCTGCAGGGAAGCGATACGTTCCTCCAGCGTGCGGAGCCCGCTGTCGTTTACCTCGTCCTTGGCGTAGACGCTGATTTCCACCTGGGATTCCAGGGCGTTTGTCATGCGGTTCATGTTCAGCACGAGAATCAGGAACATTCCCAGCACGAACAGCGAGACCGCCACCGTGCCGACGGATGCGAAGGACATCCAGTTGTTGCGCTTCAGCGAGACCATCGTCTCGCGGATGATGTATTCGCCGGTACTAATTTTCATAGCCGTACACCCCCTGCGCCTCGTCGCGGACGATATGCCCGTCCTCGATGGCGATGACGCGCCGCTTCATGGCGTCCACGATTCCCTTGTCGTGGGTCGCCATCACGATAGTCGTGCCGTCCGCGTTGATCCGTTTGAAAATGTCCATGATATCCCAAGAGGTATCCGGGTCGAGATTGCCCGTCGGCTCGTCTGCGATGACCAGCGCCGGATGGTTGACGATGGCGCGGGCGATGGCCACGCGCTGCTGCTCGCCGCCCGAAAGCTGGGACGGGAAGCACTTGTACTTGTCGCGCAGTCCGACGATGTCCAGCACCGCGTTGACGCTGTGCTGGATTTTGCGGCGGGGCGCCTCGATGACCTGCATCGCGAAAGCCACGTTCTCTGCCACCGTCTTGTCGGGTAGCAGCCGATAATCCTGGAAAATGACGCCGAGCCCGCGCCGGAGATACGGCACGTCGCTGTGATCCATGTGGACCACGTCCTGCCCGTTCACGATCAGCGAGCCGTCCGACGGCAGCACCTCGCGGAACAGCATGCGGATGAACGTCGATTTTCCCGCGCCGCTGGCGCCGACGATGAAAACGAACTCTCCCTTTTCGATATGCACATTGATATGGTCCAATGCCAAAGCCCCGTTCTCGTAGACTTTGGAAACATCCTTCATGTCGATCATCGCGAAACCTCCGACCGTTTTCTTTCTGCTGTAAAATACATTACACTCTATCATACCATATTTTTAATGAAAATAAAAAGCATTTCAGAAGCTAAATTGCGCTGGAACAATTTTGCTATGGAAAAATCTGAACGATTGCGCTAAAATATATGAAACGATAATCATCAAATTCATAATGCATCGAGGAGGCCATACTATGACAATCAAAGAATACACCGAATCCTGCCTGAAATTCGCCGAGGCGTCAAAGGGCTGGGAAAAGCTGGACGAGAATTCCTTTTACACGACCTTCGACAAGTCCTGGGAAATGTCCGGCGACAACCAGAACGGCGGCGTCGGCATCGAGTGGGCGTTTCATCTGGCCGAGGACGAGATCCGCGCGCAGGCGCCGGAAAAATTCCTCGCGTATATCGCGCAGGAGCTGGACATGGCCCTCGCATACGGCGGCGAGGAACTGAAATACACCGCGCAAATGCTTTCGGGACTTTTGAAGCCGGGCGTTTACAGCAATTCGGAAATCAAATAAGGCAATGAAATGGGGCTGCCGCAGGAAGAGAGTTCTTCTTGCGGTAGCCCCATTTTGTAACAGGGAAATATTCTGTCAAATCGTGGAACGCTTGTCTTGCATGGAATTTCGTCAAGGCTGTTTTCGTTCGTGAAAAAAATGGAGTAAAAAATTTTTACTCCAAATTTTTTTGCGACAGCCGCTTTCAGCAATTTTATCTGGTTTATTTTTCGTTTCGTTCCGCGTCGGCGCGTTCCGCCAGCAATCGAACGGCGGCGCTGGCTCTGATGCGGTCGCAGCCCTGCGCGAGGTATGCTTCCATGTCCTCGACGGTGCGGATGCCGCCCGCCGCTTTGATGCGGACATTGGGCCCGATATGCGTTCGGAACAGGTCGACGTCTTCATGCGTCGCGCCGGATTTCCCGAAGCCTGTCGAGGTCTTGATGAAGTCGGCGCCGCCTTCGGTGACGGCGCGGCAGGCGGCGATCTTTTCTTCGGCCGTCAGGTCGCAGGCTTCGACGATGATTTTCAGGATTCTGTCTCCGGCGATTTTTTTCAGTGTGGAGATTTCCTCTGTGATTTTCGTGAGATCGCCGTTTTTCATATCGGCGCGGTTCATGACCGCGTCGAGCTCGTCCGCGCCGTCCTTGACCGCTTCGCAGGCGGAGAGGCATTTTGAGGCCGTCGTGTCGTAGCCGAGCGGGAAGCCGATGACCGTGCAGATCGTCAGTTCCTGGCCGTAGGTTTTGCGAAGCCGCGCCACATAGGCAGGCGGCACGCAGACCGAGGCGGTATGATAGCGGAGCGCTTCGTCGGCGAGGCGGCGCATTTCGTCCCAGGCCGCCGTCGGCGAGAGCAGGGTGTGGTCGACATGGGAAAGGATTTCCGAAGCTTTCATATTGCGTGTTCCTTCATTTCCTGTAAATTTTATTTCCATATAATAAACATCATAACCGTCCCATTTGTGAAGTGCAAGCAGGAATTTTGTTTTTTATGGCGAATAATGATAATATAGTTACTTGAAAAGTTTTTCGACATGATAGTGCAATACATACGGAAGAGGAATTTTGGAGCAGGGCGGCATCGGCGGATATGGGGTGAGATACGGTGAAGATTGATCGAAAGGCTCACGCGAATCGCGAGGCGGAGATTTTGATCCAGGCGGCAAACGAACGGCGCGAACTGAATAAGATGAAGCTTCCGGGCGAGCCTGTCATCAAGAACAGAGCGAAGCGGCTGGACAACGACGGGCTCCAGAATTCCATCGGCGACCTGCTCGGCAAATACGGGCAGAAAATCGAGGAGCAGCAGGCAGCGGCGGCTGCGGCGGAAAAGAAGGAGGGCGAGGCGTGGAAACGCGACCTGCCCGACCAGCCTACGAAAAAATCGCACGATTACCGTGCCTAGGGTGTGTTGACCAACACGCCCTAATTCTGTTTTATACTCGCGGTCAAAAAAATACTAAGTCACCAAAATATTTCTGCGAGTATATGCAGAGAGCGTAAGAGCTTTACTTCGCTTCGCTCGTAAATTCTAACGCTCTCTAGTATAAAAAGCATCGACAGGAGGAAGCGGCATGGAAGTCAGGATAACGGAAGACTACGAGGAAATGAGCGATGCGGCGGCGGAGATGGTGCTGCACCAGATCCGCAGGAAGCCGGACAGTGTGCTCGGGCTCACGGCGGGTTCGTCGCCGCTGGGGCTTTACAGGAGAATGCAGGAAGCGTACAGGGAAGGGAGCGTGGATTTTTCCAAAGTCCGCATTTTTACGTTGAGTGAATATATCGGTCTGGACGAGACGGATGAGCAAAGCTTCTCTTATTACACGAGGAAGAATTTTTGCGAGGGACTGAATCTTGCCGAGGAGAATATCTATATGCCGAACGGAATGGCGGACGACATCGCGCAGGAGTGTGAGCGCTACGGGAAAGCCATCGAGGCGGCGGGCGGCATTGATATGATGATACTGGGCATCGGCCCGAACGCGCATATCGGCTTCAACGAGCCGGGCCCCGCCTTTGTGCCCGAAACCCATGTCGTCGAGCTTTCCAATGCGACGCGGGCGGCGAACGCGCGGTTTTTCGAGAATCCGGCGGATGTGCCCTATTGGGCGGTCAGCATGGGGATGCGTGATATCATGTTCGCGCGCCATGTGTTGCTCCTGGCCAGCGGCCCGGGCAAGACGGAGGCGATAGCGCTCGCGCTGAAGGGGGACATCACGCCGAAGGCCCCGGCCTCGGTGCTCCAGCTTCATCGCAGCGCGGTCTTCATCATCGACGAGGCGGCGGCGCGGCGGCTGCCGGAAGATTTTTGAGGAAGCCGGATGAAAGCGATTCTTGGCGGCAGGCTGATCGTGCCCGACACGGACGGGAATTTTTGCGAAATTTCGGGGCATGCGCTGCTCTATGAGAAAAAGATTGCGCGGATTGTGCCGGAAGCGGAACTTTCCGCGGACGAACGTGCGGATTTTGAGGCGTTGATCGACGCGGGCGGCGATTATGTGGCGCCGGGGTTTGTCAATGTGCATATCCACGGCGCGATGGGCTATGACGCGATGGACGACGACGGGGACGCCGTTCCTGCGATGGCGCGGCATCAGGCGTCTACCGGCGTGACTTCGTTCCTGCCGACGACAATGACCTGCCCGATGCAAAAGATTTACCGCGCGCTTTCGAGGATCCGCGACGCGATGAGGGCGGATACCGGCGGCGCGCGTGTGCTCGGCGCGCACATGGAAGGCCCGTTCATCAGCGTGAAGGCATGCGGCGCACAGGACGCCGCGCAAATTCTTCCGGCGGATTTTTCTCTGGTTGCGCCGTTCCGCGACGTGGTGAAACTGATAACCGTTGCGCCGGAAGCAACGCCGGACGACGTTTTTTTTGTCCGCGCATGCAGGGAAAACGGCGTCGTCGTTTCCGTCGGTCACAGCGCGGCGGACTATGATGCGGCGCTCCGCTTTTTCACAAAAGAGGGAATCGGTCATGTGACGCATCTGTTTAACGGGATGCCCGCATTCCATCACCGAACCCCCGGTCTCGTCGGCGCTGCGCTGGAAAGCGACGCGGACTGCGAGCTGATCGCCGACAATATTCATTCCCATCCGACGGCGCACCGGCTCGCATGGAGCATGAAGCGGGGAAAGCATATCGTGCTGGTCACGGATTCCATGCGCGCGACAGGACTGGGCGACGGCGAATCGGAGCTGGGCGGGCAAAAGG
>JAGAZS010000315.1 GCA_017939945.1 Schwartzia sp. (in: firmicutes) | reverse complement strand
TCCAAAGACGGCTGCTTGTTTTTATCGCAAACAACAAAATTCGGCGAACAGGCCGCACCTTGAATATAGAAATAATCTTCCAGTCCAGCTTCCTTTGCGATAGCGGTAAGCCCACCGATCAACTCTTTTCCGATTTTCCAGATATGCTCCGTCACGTTCAATTCCTTGTAAACTTTCACCGTTTCGATAAACGCGCCCAAGCTGCTCATCTCGGCGCCGTGCGTCGTCGAAATCAGGAAAACCCGCTCCTTTCCGGGAATCAAGCCGCCAAGCTCCATGATTTCACGTTTCCCGCCAAGCGCGGCAACGGAAAATCCATTTGCCATCCCCTTGCCGTATGTAACAAGATCGGGTTCCACTCCGTAATATTTGCACGCGCCCAACAGATCCCAACGGAAGCCGGTTATCATTTCGTCCAGTATATAGACGACTCCGTATTCCGTGCAAAGCTCCCGGACTTTTTGCAGGAAACCGTCCTTCGGCTCCTCCGACTCTGCCGGTTCCATGATCAGCGCGGCGATCTGCCCCTTATATTTTTCAAATAATGCTTTGACCGAGCCAATGTCGTTGAAGCTGAATTGGAGCGTCAATTTTTTGATTTCTTCGGGGATTCCCGCATCCATGACCGTATCGCCTATAAACCAATCATCATAGGAGAAAAACGAATGCTCCCTGCACCTTGCGATGTACTTTTTGCCCGTGTAAGCACGCGCCAATTTTGTCGCCGCCGAAGTCACCGTAGAACCGTTTTTGGCGAATTTCACCATATCCACCCAAGGAATCAAATCACACAAAGTCTCCGCAGCGTCCACCTCCACTTTGGAAGCTTTGGCAGCGGTATTTCCATTCCGAATCTGCGCGATGGCGGCGTCGGAAATCCGTTCATAGTCGTATCCGATCGTAACCGAACGGCAGGCCATCGCATAATCAAGATATTTGTTGCCGTCCACATCCCAAGCGTAAACGCCCTTGCTGTGGTCGATAACGCGCGGCGCATTGCCGGGAAACACCTCGTCCGTACGGCTGTATGTGTGCGCGCCGGCAGGAATCAGTTCATGCGCTTTTTTCCCGTATTCCTCATTTTTCGTCATGATGAACCCCCTATAATTCATTTCTCAATTTTATCAATCAGTTGCAAGACTTCTTTGTCTTCCTCGAACGAATAGCATTGCTGCTCTGCCCCGGCAATCGACGCCATAAAGTTTTTGACTTCGGCGGCATACGCGTTTTCAATGATATTCCGGCTATATGCGTTTTCCTTTTGCACCTGTTCGTGGGAATAAACGTCAATCGCCTTCATCTCTTGGCGCTCGATATCCTTTTCCCGCAAGGTGTCCGGAGTGCCGTCCCACGAAAGGAACAATTTTTCTCCGAATATTTCCAGATGGCGGACCGGCTCCCGTGAAACCACATCCACGACCAATACGCCGTGATGCCCCGTTTCATGCTCCAAAAGCACAAAACAGCTGTCGTCATACTGAATGGGAAGAGATGTAACCTTGTGACGCATGACTTCGACTTTTT
>JAGAZS010000314.1 GCA_017939945.1 Schwartzia sp. (in: firmicutes) | reverse complement strand
TGTGTGCCGTCCTGAGTAATCATAGCTCTTTTTCTATTTTTTGTAAAGCCTTTTTTATAAAATATTTTCATGCACATAGAATCTTCAGACGGTACAATGATTTTGTTTTTATAAAAACCTTTACGTAAATAAAAAAAGCAGGGCTATCAGGAGAAGTTAACTCCCAATGCCCTGCTTTCCGCATTATATCTTGTGTTTCACGCGCTGGCTTTCTTCAGCGCGTTTTGCATTGTTAAATCGATCAAGGGTACCCACAAGGTACCCTGTGATCCTCCTGATTCTCTGAAAATCCGGAGGCTTCACGCCGTAATCAAGGGAAACAGTGTCGTCTGCGTTTACGGTAATCTCCAGTTCCGTGATCTTTTCGTGCGGATATTCCTGCCGTAGCTTTTCAATGTAGTACTGAACCTCGTAATCACTTAATTTGCCACCAATAACAGTGACTTCTGTTCCGTTTAAATTCATACCGCAGCCGCCACCCCTCCGACAACCAAGCAAGCGATCTGCCATAAGAACCGTTGCCTTTCGAGCTGTGCTTCCCGCTTCCGCCAAACCGCGTCCCGCGCCTCAATTTCCGTTTTCGTATCGGCTAAAAATTTGTTCGCTTTCACCAGCGCGTCGGCGGCCGTAGCGGATTCGTTCTTCTGCGTCCTCAATTCGTTCCGCAGCGTTATCAATTCCGCTTTTTGCAGCTCGTATTCCTTCCGCAGCGCTTCCAATTCCGCTTTCGAGGTTTCCAATTCCCTCTCCGATTCTTCCAACGCTACCCTCGATGCGCTCAACGCTTCCTTCGCTTCTCTCAATGCTTCCTCGGATTCGTTCAAGGCTCTCTTTTGCGCGTCGTTGTTCACCTTCAGTCGCATCCAATCCTCTTTGGATACGCTCATAACTTCCGTCGTCTTGCTCTCCGCCGTTTCCGAGCATGAACCAAGCCCCGGCGAAAAGCAAAAGCAACAGAACACCAATAACGGCATAGCGAACCACTTTGTTTTCCCCCACATTTTCACACCTCCTACAACCGTTGAGTCAACTGTTGAGTCAACTGTTGAGTCAATTTTGAAACAACTGACTTGCCAAGTTTATGAACAAGCTTTGCAAATTATTGCAACATATTGCAACTTTATTGCAACTTTATTGCAATTTCGATAAGGGCATTGATGTCCCCAGCAAATTAAAGGCAAGTTGGAAAGCCTTGTTATTACTGGTTGTTGTGACTGACATTGATGTCGGGAGCAAGTTACAGGCAAATTTTTCAGATATAGTGATTCTGTAACGCTATAATACGTCCATTGCTTTCGGTTGTGGAATCGGGCAATGGTCGAACAAATCTTTCTCTATGCGTTTGATTTCTTTTGCGTACAGTCCGTACCTTTCGGCTTGGTTTTGGAATGCCGCAAACGCCATATAGAGTTGAATCCATTCGAGGCTGTTTGTTGCCCACCGTCCGCCATCAGTCGTACACTCCCGCCCGGTCATTGTAAACCGCCATGCGGAGCATATCTTTGGAGAAGTCGATGTCTGCGGGCTTTCCGTTTTCATCCGTTTTGCCGCTTCCTTTCAAGATTCCTTTCGTTATCATCTTTTCGATGGTCGGCCTTGCCCAGTCCGGCAATTCATCCACGGCATTATATCGCGTGATTTCTTCTTTGATTTTCTCCATGTCCTTCTCCCACGCTTCCTCTTTTTCGTCCGCGTCCGATTCGGACGCTTCCTGATTGGCGTACCATGCCGCCTTGCTTACGATCTCATCCATCTTTGCGAAGAGATTGTCTCCCGGGCAGGAGGTATCGTCGTTCACTTCCCGATGACCGACGATATGCTTTCGGTCAATGGGAATTTCCCACTTATCGCATAGGCAGGCAACAAGATGTGCGCAGGATTCGATCTGCGCTTTCGTCGGCTGCACACTGTTGAATGCGCCGGAAAGATGAATTCCAATAGTATGCTGATTCTCGCCGTATGCGTGTGCGCCAATCGCCCAATCAGGACGGCCTTTTTCGATGTTGCCGTCCTTGCGGATAACGAAATGATAGCCAATAGCGGCATAATCTTTGTTGATATGCCATTCGTTAATTTGCTCCGCGCTGGCGTCAATGTCCGTGTCTCCCGTATGGTGAATGACAATCATATCGGTTTCTTCGCGCTCTTCAAAATCGTCGTCGTCAAGGTCCAATCCCGTATCAATGATTTTCGGTTCGTCTTTCATCTGATCCGCCCTCCTTGTCCTTTTCTTTCTTCTTCCCGCTGCCGTCGTCATTCGATATGACCTGCCCCAAATAGCCTGCAAGCCCGCCAGCGATAACGCCTGTAATCTCCGGGCTTCGACCGAAAGATACCGCGATAATCAGCGCGATTGACATTCCGGCTGCGATAATCAAATCCGGCGTAATCTTCACTCCGCGCATGTCTCTCACCTCAATTCGTCTTCGTCCGGGTACACAATAATGTCATCTTTGACCGGGATTTTTTTGAATTGCTCGAATACGACGTCCATAATCCCGTTTTTTCCCAAGGCGTGATATGCTTCGTACATATTCTCGAAATTCCGCGCCTCGCCATAAGAAACGACGCCGCGTCGTTTGAAAAAATGGAAGCCCTGCAAAAGGCGATCTCTCAATAGCGCTTGTGTTCCTCGGTTGTTTGCGATCCTGATTTCCTCGATTTCTCTCTCCTTCGCCATAAGCTGCTCGTGCATCGCGGCCTCCTTCTCGGCAAG
>JAGAZS010000313.1 GCA_017939945.1 Schwartzia sp. (in: firmicutes) | reverse complement strand
CAACTTGTCATGGGCCGCGTGGCTGACATCCCTGGGAAGTTTCAATACCGCAAGCGGTAATAGGGTGCATGCAACCATAGAAAGGAGGAGAAATAATGCAAACGATTGAGTTTCAATACCGCAAGCGGTAATAGGGTGCATGCAACTCTACTCTGTATGTATTCTCACTAAGCTCGCGCCCGCTTCGCGTGCGTTCGCTAAGTGTTCATACGATGTGTCCCGGAGCCCTTGTGGGATAAGCCCTCAAATGGCGTTTTGGTCAACCCTGATCGATTTTTGCCGTTTTCGGCATTTCCGAACATGTACATCGTTTTTATTTTTCCAAAAAACAGGCTCCCAAGCGTTGCCCCACAACGCTTTCCGATGTCCACGCCCAAATCGGTCAACCCCCAACGGTCTTATGCGGGTTTGCGAGGGTTGCATAGGGTTGTCCTTTTTCTGACAATTTTATTATACATGGATCCGCTGTTTTTGGCAAGCGAAAATCTGCCGCGGGTTATCTTGTCACGGGGAGGATTCTCTTTTTATGGCGAAGCCGTGCGTTTCTTCGGAATCAATTCCGATGATTATAGCTTCGTTTGTTTTTGTTTTCGGGAGTCCGTTCAGGGAAAAAGAAAACCCCCTGACGTCAGGATACGACGCCAAGGGGAAACTATGCCCTGCAAATTCCTTTTTCTATTCGTACCAGGTACAATCGTAAATATAGTCGCCGCACTCGACGCACTCGACGTAAATCAGTTCGCCGCAGCAATGGTCGCCCATATACAGTTGATGGCCGATATGCGGGCGAAGCTCCGCCCATTTTCCGGGCTGGTCCTGGGCGATGACCCATCCCGTGTTTTTGTCGATAAGAGTTCCCTGTCCGTTTCGCTCCACGACTTCCAATTGCGCTTTGTTTTCATACAGCTTGGAAATCACGGTGTACCTCGGACCGAATTTTTCCCCGCGCTTTTTCATTTCGGCGATTCGTCCGTCATCAAGTGTGAATGTCACATACCTGTCGTCAACTTTACATTTCCATTTCAAAAAAATCCCTCCGTTTCTGAAATCATATTATTTGATGTGTTGTGATGAACCGGCAAGCTGCGGTGGAAAAGGTCGCATTCCTTCACGCCGGGATACGGGCGTCCGAATTCGACTATACAATTTTACCGCAAACCGGTGACAGCTCGGGCGCATTTTGAAAAATTATTTGCTTGCGCTTGCTGTCTTTTCCTTATTATAAACTACCGAGATTTCCCGGCGTCGGAAAAAAGCTGTGAAGATATTTTTTTGTTATGCTTTTGCAATACCGTAAACAGTCGTTTTACACGCATTTGCGCGTTTTTTCAATCCCTTTCACAAAAAATGCGAAGGAGTGTATCAAAGTTCGTGCAGAACCCTGACGCGAAAAAAGGATTTTTCAGACGCTCGCAGAATCTTTCCTATATAAATAGGAAAGGACGCGTTATTGATGAAGAAACCGACACGTTCCCGTCCGCGCTACGCTTCGCGCTATGAAAGCCTTCGGCCTTTCCTGCGCTTTCTCGCGTGGGGCTGCTGGCACAAGTCCGAGTTTGCCATGAGTTCCCGCTCCTATGAGGAAGGTCTGAACCGTGCCAGCGTTTTTTTGCCGGACAAAGCTTTGCGCAAGACTACCAAAGGGCACCGGCGCTACATCACTCTGCGGGGCGACGCCTACTACGGCTGCAACAATTTTCTCGTGAATTCCACCGCATGAAAGCCCTGCCCCCGTACCAGACCTTTTATACCGTGGCCTTGCTTCAGCTCTTGGGCATCCCGGACATCCAGCTCAGTTTCGAGAAAATCCTCAACGCCCGTCTCTGGGAAGGCGTTTTCCCCGCGGCCTTTGAAGAGAAGTTCCGGCGCAGACAGGATGCGAAGAACAAAAAGAAGCGGGAGAACCAGGCGGACAGTTTTGACGACGAGATGGACGACGAAAGCGTCACCGTTGACGAAAACCAGCTCCACGATGTCCTGCGGTATTTGCAGAAGGCCGGTTATGTCAGGAAAGTTCGCAAAGAAGGCAAGGACAGGTATTGTCTGGTCAAAAATCCGCTGGAAGGGCTGAATCATCAGGAGGTCGACATATTGCTGGCCGCCGTCGGCTTCTATAAGAATGTCGCCGCCGTCAGCGTTATCGGCTATCAGATTGAGGAGATTCTCCAAAATCTTTACCGCCGGGAAGAATTGCCCGCCATTCCCGCGCAGTTCCGGAGCATCGCCTTCGACCGCGTGCTCGACGACGAGATTCTGTATGCCGCGCTGGAAGCGATACGGCAGAAAAAATCCCTGCGGTTCCTGTACAGGGAAAAAGAGCGCCTTGTCTACCCGCTGCGCGTGGTCACCGACTTCGCCAGCGGCGGGCGCCAATATCTCGAAGGAATTGAAAAGGACGTCTCCTATATCGGTTCTTATCGGCTTGACCGCATCAAGGATATCCGCCTCGTGAAAGCTGAGAGGCCGGCCGATCCGCCGGCGCCGCCGCAGGCGATCCGCCTTGTCGTCCGGTTCCATTTGGCGGACGGCGACAAGGAAGCCCTGCGCGCCCGTATTCTCAATCATTCCCCGAAAATTTCCCTGCTTTCGGAGAAAAAGGACACGCTGCTCTGTGCTGTCGACGATCCGCAGCCGCTCCGCTTTTTCCCGTGGCTTCGGAGTTTCATGCCGCGCGTCGAGATCCTCGCCGGGCCGGACGGCCTTCGGGAACGGATGCGAAACCATATAAAGGAGGCGCTTGGCAACTATGGCCACACTGTTCAATAACGAAAACGCCCTCCTGTTCAACGTTCTCTGCCGCGTGATCAACGAGATATATCACGGCAAGCGGCTGGACGCCGAAGCCGTCAGGGAACGCATCCGCGCGGCCTTCCCCGGCGAGGAAAAAATCATCAGCGAAGCCGAAGAGGACATCATCAACGTCCTGTTCACTTCACGCTTTGAAGGAAGCGACGCGCTGAAGCCGTTTTACAACGCGCCGGTGCCGAGCCTGCCCTCCGCCTATGAGCGGCTTTGGCTCAAAAACATGCTGCAGGACAAGACCGCCGCCTTTCTGCTGCCGGATGCGCTGCGGGAAAAACTGTCGGACCGTCTCGCGGATACGGAAGAGTTCCCTGTTTCGGCGGTATGGGAAAAGCGGCAGGCCAAAGGCGACGATCCCGAGGAGGAACCGCTGCGGGGACGGCTCGCTCTGATCTGGCAAGCGCTCCGCGAAAAGAAAAAGCTCCGCTATGTCAATATCGACAAAAGCGGAACCCGTCACGACCGGATCCTCCCCCCCTGCCGTCTCGAATACGACGCCGCGATGAACCGTTATTTCCTCGTCGTATGGGACGAAGCGGAAAACCGTGCCGTCAAGATCAATATTCGCCGTTTGGAAACGCTGGAGATTGCAAAGGAACCCATTCCTCGCGATACGGACGACAAATTCCTGAAGTTCCTCAATCGCCGCCAAAAGTCGGTTGTGTTCCGACTGATAGACAATCAAAACACCAATGCGTTCGACCGCTGCTATTCCCTCTTTTCCGCTTATGACAAGGAAGCTTTCGCCGAATCGGAGGACGTATACAATATCAAGGTCTATTATCAGGACTTCGACCGCCGGGAAAT
>JAGAZS010000312.1 GCA_017939945.1 Schwartzia sp. (in: firmicutes) | reverse complement strand
GCACAGGCTGTTGATTCGTTTAAATCCACTGCCGAACTGTTCTATGCGGCGACCAAGATAAAGAATTTTTGAAATCGTAGCATTTCTTAGCTCAGATTCCACATGCCCTTTGATATATTCCTCCGGCTGATGCGAGCTTGCATAGTTTCCCGGACTATAAACGGTAATCCTATGGGGATGTATACATATTTCGTGGTTCGTTCTGCTCCCGTAGATTGCGTGTGCAAATCCGTTGGCAAGCACCTCTCTGATAACTGCGACGGGAATCTCCGGTATTTCTTCACGTTCCATTCCGCTGATCTCGCTTCTCCACCGAATATTCTTGAGGATGTATGCTTCAGCTTTTCCCAAGAGATTATAGATGTTGTCCTCAACCATTTGCATATCCAGTATGGTCAGCTTTTCATCGGTTGCAAATATCCCCATCTTCAGCGTAACCGGCTGCCTATTGCCAAACAATACCTCTCCGGCGTTGGTTAAGCTGTCGCCTTTTATAAGTCCGAACCGTTTCAGAATCATAGGGCAAGTATATCGTCCTTTAGAGAGACGCCCTGCCGCTATTGCCTCCTGCCAAAACGACTTGATTGCCGATTTGTCGATTTGGCTGGCCAAGGACTCGGATTTCCCCTTTTCCCATTTCATACGGAATCGGTTGGATTCAAAAAAAGCCTTTAATTCTTCAGGCGCAACTTCGCGATCCTCATCTGCGGTGCGCAGATAATATCTTCCATAGGCAGAATACGGGGAACTATCGCCGCTAAACTCGACCTTTATCAAGTGCCGTCCATCCATTACAATTTCTTCAATGGCAGGATAGATTTGCGGTTTAATGCTCTCAAAAACCGATCGCGACACATCTCTCAAAGAGGTTTCCGACACATCTTGTCCCACGACCTCCCCGTTGGGCTTCACACCATAGTATAGTGTGCCAATCCCGTGTTTGTTCAGCATCGCTGCTATAGAAACCATAGCCTCTTTCATTTCGCCGGTTGTCTTTTTAAATTCCAGCGTCTCCGTTTCTTTTCCAAGATTCATACGTTTGCCGCCCTTGCTGTAAAGTGACATCATTATACCTCAAAGTGACATTTTTGTCACTTTGAATTTCAATCAGCCTCTCTTATCAATAAATATCGGCGATGATAGTTCCCATGTCCTTGCGGTAAATTCCACTTCAGTGAATGCTTTTGAGAACAGTTTTGCACACCCTGCAAACGATAGCAATTTTTCGATGCACACCCCTCTGCCAAAATTTGCTGATAAAAATGGCAGGATTGAGCGCATTTTAATTTTACGCCACATCCGTCGAAAAAAGCAAATCCCCGAAAGCCCAAATATTAAGCACTTCCGAGGATTGCACCTTTTCGTATGGGTGTATCATTTTTGCTATTCTTTTGTCATAGACGGTGATGCTCCCCGCTTTGGAGAGGTCGGCGTCGGCCAGCAGGAGGTCGGACATCAGATAGATGATGTCGCGGCTGGTGAAATGCGCCCCGGCTTCCTCGCCGAAACTTTCGGAGAAACGGCGCACCAAGTCCTCGAAGATATAGCCGCAGTCCACGGCACTGATTTTGTCCGGGCCGAGGTAGCCTTTCGCGCCGTTAAATTCTTTGATTGTCAAATACAATGTGTTGCTCTCGACCATGCGCTTGATGACGGCGTCGAAATCGAACTTCGCCAGCACGTCCTGCACGTTGGCGGAGAAGCCCGCCAGATAGTCGCGGAAATTCGCCTCGATGTTCTCCGGGTCGGCCAGGAGTTTTTCAAAGGTGAATTTGCTGGTGTTGTAAAACTGGTAGCCCGACGCTTTCGTCAGGAATCCGTCGATGACGGCGAGGTGTTTGACCTTCGCGTAGGCGTCCTGCACGGCCTGCCATGTGGGCGCGAGACAGTCGTGGAACCGTTTCACCACCGTCATCGGCAGGATGACAAGCCCATACTCGTGCGGCTTGAAAGGCCCGCGCAGCATATCGGCCACGTTCCAGATCATCGCGGCCTTTTCCGCGATATTCGTCCCGACGACGTTGATTCTGTCATTGGTCATTTTCTATTCCCTCCGCACGATAAAAGAGCTGTCCCATAAAAAATTGTAGTAAAAATTTTGTACTACAAATTTTTTCGCAGTAAAAACATACCCGGAAAAATCCCTTACAAGACAAGGGCTTCACGATTCGACAGGAAAAATCTTGATGACAAAATAGGACTGTCGCAAAAAGGAATCATCTTCCTGCGGCAGTCCCCCTCATCAATCCAATAAAGCTCGCAATATCCCCTTTACCTGTTCCAGTACTTCTTTCGATACGGTGTCTTTGTATTCGGCATTGCGGGCTTCCAGGTCAAGCACGCGATTCTGTTCGCAAAAAACAAAGCCCGTTGTATTCCTGCAGCCGTTCTCCAAGGGCACATGGAGAGGGAACTGATTATCTGTATTACTGATGGCACAGACCTGCGCCATCATAGGAATACGTCCGAGCGCCTCATTGCCCCACACGACAAGTGCAGGACGGCGGCCTTTTTGTTCGTGGCCTGCCTGCGGGTCGAAATCAATCCAGATAATATCGCCGGATTTTGGCTGATATGCCAATCAGATCAGCTCCCTTCCGACAATTCCCCCGGCTTCTATTTCCGTAGGCTGATAGGTTCCCGTGTAGCCTTCGAAAAGCTCGCCAATGGAAGGGTATGCAGTTTTCCGCTCTTGTTTCTTAATAATCATTTCATTATCGCGGACTTCCATCGTCACCGGATCATTGGCCTGCAGCGAAAGCGCGTCCATGATAACGCGCGGGATACGCACCGCGTTACTGTTTCCCAGAGAAAATACTCTGCTTGCAATTTCCATGAAAATCTCTCCCATAATAGGATATACATAGTATATCCTATTATGTATCAAACGGCAATAGGCGCTTTTTTCTGCCCCTGCTGTAATCTCAATGGGGGTATCGTGCAAGCATTATTTCCCGTAGCCGAGGCCGGAAATCCACGGCGCGACGTCGCCGGCGTCGTTCGCCAGGATTCCTTCGCCGATCGTCGCTCCCGCCGCCGAGGCGCGGACACTGTCGAGGCTGTCCGAGAGCGGACTGCCGCCGCTGGTGGCGAAGGGAATCACCGTCTTGCCGGACAAGTCGTTGCTTTCGAGGAACGTCAGCACGATCATCGGCGCGTCGTACCACCAGATCGGATAGCCGACGAAAACCACGTCGTAATCCGCCATGTTTTCCACATTCCCCTCAAACGCGGGACGGGCGTTGTTGTTCTTCTCCGCCTTCGCCACGTCAAGGCACTCGTCATAGGCGGGATACGGCGTCACAGGCACAATCTCGAAAAGGTCGCCGCCGGTCTGCGCGGCAATCTCCCGCGCTACGCCTGCCGTGTGCCCCTGATAGGAGAAATACGCGACGAGGATTTTTCCGCCCGCCGCCTCGGCCCTTCCGCCGAAGCCAAACGAGCAAACCGACGCGAGGAAAACCGCGGCTAAGGTTATCATTTTTTGTTTCATCTTCATAATGTCCATTCTCCTTTTTATCATGATTGATTCTTTGCAGTCCGTCCGACCAGGCGCCCGATTACCGCATACAATCCCACGATTCCCAGCAGCACAACGAGGAACGCGGCAAAAGGCAGCTTCGTCGCCGCCGTGCCGAAGATGTGCTTCATCAGCAGCCGATCCCCGAGTCGATGGAGGAATGAGCCGTAGACGCCGACGGCTGCCGTCAGGATTGCCGCTAAATTGAGGCCGATCCGGACGCGGCGGGACGATGTGTCCAAATCCGCCCAAAGGGCAAACCGCCGCCACAGCCCTGAAATATGAAGGCCGAGATGAAGTCCCGTGAGTATCAACAGCCCATAGGAGGACGCGACATGCACCTGATGGGCGACAATGCTCCGCTGCCATGCCATACCGAAAACGCCGTGGAAGAGCTGGTTCGCGATGGCAAGCCCGCTGACCAGGGCGAGCAGGAAGCATACCGCCAGCGCGAGATTGACGACGGCCGGAATTCCCCGCCCGATGCTCCAACGCCCGCGAGGAAGGGAAGACAGCCAGCCGCTGTTCCATGCGAGATGGAGGAGCACGAGAGCGCCCATCACGATTCCCAGCGCCTCATGCAGCGCTTTCGGCAAAAAAGAGAAGCTCATCAAAAGCAGCAGCACGACCAACAGCGCCGCGTCCAATACGTTCCTTTTCATCTTCTGTTTCCGCTGCGTCAGAGCGACGCGCCGATTTTCCGCGCCATTTCGCCGAACTCTGAACGCTCGACGAGGGAGCGCGAGCCGCAGCCGACGCCCAGCACCTGTCCCGCATCCGTCCAGTTCATATAGCGTACCAGCGTATCGTAATGGGCGGCCAGCGCCTGGAAGGTCCAGTCGGCGCTGTTGTACGCCGTGGCAATCAGCACCGATTTCTTGCCGTTCAGCTTGCCCGTGCGGGAATAGAAGCGGTCCACGACAATCTTGAGCTGCGCCGACATGCCGTAGTAATAAAGCGGCGTTGTCAGCACTAGCATATCCGCCTCCAGCATTTTCGGCATCAGCTTCGTCTCGATGGCGTCCTGATAAATGCAGGGGCCGTCCATGCCGCACTTGTCGCAGCCACGGCAGGGATGCGTTTCCTCGTTGGCCGCGTCGAAGGTGAATACCTCATGCCCCGCGCTTTTCGCCCCCTCGGTAAAACGATCCGCCAGATAGATGGATGTGGATTCGTTTTTCGGATGAGGGCTCGATGTGATGACGACAATCTTCATTTTCTTTCCTCCTGATACCTCGCCCTTCGCAGGCGGTTTTGCCTCGCTTTTCCTGTCCCCGCTGACGGCGGCCAGCCCGCAGCCGCTCAAAAAGAGCGTCATCGCGCCCATGCCGCCGATTTTCAAGAATTCCCGCCGATTCATGCGGTCACCTCATTTCATTTTCGCGTACTCCTTCGGATTTATCGGTTCCAACCATTCCGTCGATACGCCCTCGCCTGTCGGCATAATCAAATTCCTCGTTCAAACGCTTCCCCGTTCCGCCTGCCATATCAAATAATCAACTTTGTCACAACTTGCTGCCTTCGGTGCAGCTCGTCCATGAGCCGCCCCCTCTGTCCCCGGAGGATTC
>JAGAZS010000311.1 GCA_017939945.1 Schwartzia sp. (in: firmicutes) | reverse complement strand
GGTGGAATGGGTGAAGCGCGGCGACGAGATTGTCGAATACGCGAATTACGACGATTACGATGTACTGGTGCTAGACTGGATGATGCCGGGGGAGAGCGGCGTCGACGCCTGCAAGCGGCTTCGGGAGAACGGCTATGAAAAGGCGATCCTGATCCTGACGGCGCGGGACGATGTGGCCGATCGCGTGACGGGGCTGGACGCGGGGGCGGACGATTACCTCGTGAAGCCTTTCGAGTTCGCGGAGCTTCTTGCGCGGCTTCGTGCGCTGGGCCGCCGCAGCAGCCAGAAAATCCAGCAGGACGTGGTGAAGGTCGGCGATTTCACGCTGAATCGTACCGCGAAGGTATTGAAGAAGAAGGATCAGGTAATCCAGCTTTCGCCGCGTGAGTTCCAGATTTTCGATTTGTTGGCGCAGAATCTCGGTATCGTGGTGCCGCGGGAGATTATTCTCGACCGCATTTGGGGGCTGGAATCCGAGGTCAGCTCGAACAATATTGATTCCTATGTGAAGCTGATTCGCAAGAAGCTCGACCTCGGCGACGGTTCGACGATGATCCAGACCATCCGCGGCGTCGGCTACAAGCTGGAAGCGGAGTGAGTGTGTGTCGATGAATGTATTCCAGCAAAGCCGTCGTCAGCTTACGCTTTACTATTCGCTGATCATGGCGGCGTTCCTGGTCGTCCTGATTTTCTTCGTGCATCAGAGCATGGAGTGGTCAATGGAGTCCGAGCAGGCGCGGGAGCTCGTCGAGACGGCGGGTCGAATCGCGGGCGGGCAGGAGTACCTGCTGCAGCACCCGGAGCTTTTGGAGGACGCGGAAGATTGGCGAATGGGAGAGAGCGACAGGCTCTTCTTCTATGTCTTCGATACCGAAGGAGAGCCGGTCAATTTTTCCCGCGCTTCGACACAGCTTGAACCGTTCGTCATGGATATCATCAGCGCGTGGGATAAGGAGCCGGGGGAAGTCGCCGTCGTGTCCGACCAGGGCAGACGGCGGCATGTGCGCGTGATGATGACCGCGCAGCCGATGATGGAGGACGGCGAGCAGATTGCCGTGGTCTATGTCGGCAAGGACGTCACCGCGATGTATAACGGCCTTCAAAAAGCGACTTACTCACTGGCTGCGCTGGCGGTACTGGCGTTGGCGGTAGCTGCGGGCGTCGGGCATTTCCTTGCCGGAAAGGCCATCGTGCCGCTGATCGAGGCCTACGAGAAGCAGCGGCAGTTCGCCGCGGACGCGTCCCATGAATTGAGGACGCCGCTTTCTGTCGTTATGGCGTCGGCGGATTTGTTGGAAAACGATCCGTCGATTACGTCGCCGTTCTTAAAGCAAGTTATTGCCGACGTGCGGGACGAGGTCAAGAAAATGACGAAGCTGGTCAGCGACCTGCTTTTCGTCGCGCGCAGCGACAACCAGGCGTTGAAGGTCAAACGCTCGAAGGTGGATCTCGCCGCCTTTGCCGATCAGACAATCCGTCTCATGCAGCCGTTGGCGGACAAGAAAAAAATATCCCTGCTTCGGGAGGGAGAGGAGTCGCTGACAGCGAAGTTGGACGAACAGAAGATGAAGCAGCTTCTGCTGATCCTCGTGGACAACGCGGTCAAGTATACGTTGGAGAGCGGCAAAGTCACCGTGCGCATTTTGGCTCCTGCGGCGGGAAAAATCCGCATCGAGGTGGAGGATACAGGCATCGGCATCTCAAAAGAGGACAAGGAAAAAATCTTTGACCGCTTCTTCCGCGTGGACAAGGCCCGGTCCCGCGAAATGGGCGGTAACGGCCTGGGACTCGCCATCGCGCAGGAAATCGTGAGCCTGCATGGCGGCAAGATAAATGTGGAAAGCGAGTTGGGCAAAGGAACGAAATTTATCGTGACATTGAAAGGGGAAAAATAAATTCAAGAGCAGGGACGGAAAACGCCCGCGCTGTGCATGGACGCATAGCGCGGGCTTCGTTTTGGCGTGGATTGGCGCTGATGTAAGCGTGATGGCTGCAGAAAAAAGGAAGGGAAATGTATACATTCGTTTTTCGGGAATTTCCGTAGACGGGAACCGTACAATCCGTTACAATAGGAAAATCAAAACTCGAACCCCTTTCTTGGTGCAAAAAGGAGGAATCGTCGTGAATTTCTTTTCTCCGGCGGAGGTTGCGAAAAATTATGTTTCGGCGGGGGTGGCAAAGGCTCGCACGCCGATTTTACGGATGCTTCTGCTTTCCGTTTTGGCGGGGGCGTTCATTGCTATGGGCGGCATCGGCTCGACGACCGTTGCAGTGTCGGTTCCTTTTGCATCTCTGGCAAAGTTCCTGGGCGCCTGTGTGTTTCCCGGCGGGCTGATTATGGTATTGCTGGCGGGGAGCGAGCTGTTCACGGGGAATTGCCTGCTGGTCATCCCTCTTTTGGAAAAGCGGATTGACGTAGGCGAAATGCTGAAAAACTGGGTTTTCGTTTATTTTGGGAACCTGGTCGGCGCGTGCCTTGTGGCTGCGGGCGTCGTATTCAGCCACCAGCCGAGCCTGTTCGGGAACGGGCTGGCCGTTTCGGTGCTTTTCACTGCCGCGGGGAAGTGTGCGATGCCTTTCGGCGACGCGTTGATTCGCGGAATCCTGTGCAATTTTCTCGTCTGCATCGCGGTCTGGATATCTTTTGCCGCGAAGGATGTGGTCGGCAAGATCGCGGGCGTGTTTTTCCCGATCATGATGTTTGTGCTTTGCGGCTTTGAGCATAGCGTTGCGAATATGTATTTCATCAGCGCGGGGCTTTTCGCGAAGTCTGTGCCTGCGTATATGGACGCGGCTGCAGCTGCGGGGGTGAACGTCGGCGCGGTAACATTGGACGGCTTTTTCATCGGGAACTTGTTGCCGGTGACAATCGGAAATATCATCGGCGGAGCGATTTTCGTCGGCTGCGTATATTGGTATTGCTATTTGCAGGGGAAGAGCAACGGTTGACAAATGAAAGACAAGACGCCCGCTTCATTTGCGGAAAAGCAAACGAAGCGGGCGTTTCTTTCTGTTTTTGCGGCGTCTTTATTTCCTGAATTCGCTTTCATTGAAGGGACCCAGGATTTTCCATGGCTCCATTTGAACGATCTTGCCGCAGTAATTGATGTTTTTGTCCTTGTTGATGCTGTTGTATCCGATGATGGCTTTTCTCGCCTGTTCCCTGTTCTTGAAATACTCGATGCATTTTGATTTTTCCGCGTCGGCGGAGTTCTCTTTGAATACGCCGTATAAGATATTGTCTGGCATTTCAATCTCTTCCTTTCACAAGTGTTCCTCGATAACTACCTTTCATTATATATTTTTGGGATGTGTCGCGCAATCCCTAAAAGTTTTCCGAAATTTTCCACTTTCCCCATAGACGGGAGGCCGAAAATCCGCTACAATAGATTATATGCAATCGCCGTCTTGTCCTTGGGAGCACGGCGGGCAATTTTATGAGGGAGGCAAGTCTATGAATATTCATGAGTACCAGAGCAAGCAGATTCTCAAGGAATTCGGCGTCAAGGTCCCGAACGGGAACCCCGCGTTCAGCCCGGAGGAAGCGGCGCGTTTCGCGAAGGACCTCGCGACCGACGTGGTCGTGGTCAAGGCGCAGATCCACGCGGGCGGCCGCGGCAAGGCGGGCGGCGTGAAGCTCGCGCACAATATTGACGAGGTGAAGTCCTATGCCTCGGCGCTTCTCGGCAGGATTCTCGTGACCCATCAGACGGGGCCGGAGGGCAAGGAAGTTCATCGCCTCCTGATCGAGGAAGCTTCCGATATAGAGAAGGAATATTATCTTTCCCTGACTGTGGACAGGAAGACGGCCCAGATCGTCATGATGGGCTCCGCCGAGGGCGGCATGGAGATCGAAGAGGTCGCGGCCAAGACGCCGGAGAAAATCTTCAAGGAATATATCGATCCGGGCGTCGGCCTGATGCCCTTCCAGACAAAGCGCATGGCTTACAACATGGGCTTCAGGCAGTCCGTCATCGCGAAGGCGTCGAAGACGATGGAGTGCTTGTATAATGCTTTTGTGGCGAAGGATTGCTCTCTCGCCGAGATCAATCCGCTGGTCGTGACGAAGCAGGGCGAGGTCGTAGCCCTCGACGCGAAGCTCAATTTTGACGACAGCGGGCTTTACCGCCATCCGGAGATTGAGGCGCTCCGCGACATCGACGAGGAGGATCCGAAGGAACGCGCCGCGGCGAAGGCGTCCCTTTCCTACGTCAACCTCGGCGGCGACGTGGCCTGCATGGTCAATGGCGCGGGCCTCGCGATGGCGACGGTGGACATTATCAAGTTCTACGGCGGCGAGCCGGCGAACTTCCTCGACGTTGGTGGCGATTCCACGGTGGACAAGATTGCCGAGGCGTTCCGCATCATGCAGTCCGACGATCAGGTTCACAGCGTGTTTGTCAATATTTTCGGCGGCATTAACAAGTGCGACGTCATCGCGGCGGGCATTGTCGAGGCGGCGAAGGTCGTCGGTCTCCGTGTTCCGGTCATCGCGCGTCTCGACGGCACGAACGTCGACGAAGGACGGCGCATCCTGCGGGAAGCCAACGTCCCCGGCGTCCACATGGCGAAGAACATGGTCGAGGGCGCGAAGCTGGCCGTCGAGCTCGCAAAGGAGAAGAAGCTCCAGGCTCGTATCAAAGGCTGATATCGACGATAGCGGAATTCATTTAACCTTTATATAGAGGAGGCAGACAATATGGGAATTTTTGTTGGAAAAGACAGCCGCGTCGTCGTGCAGGGCATTACCGGCAAGCAGGCGACGTTTCATACGAATATCATGAAGGAGTACGGCACGAACGTCGTGGCGGGTGTCTCACCGGGAAAAGCGGGGGAGATTGTGCTGGATTCAATCCCGGTTTTCAATACGGTGACGGACGCCGCCCGTGAGACCGGCGCGAACGTCTCGGTCATTTACGTTCCGGCACGCTTCGCTGCGGACTCGATCATGGAAGCGGCGGATGCGGGCATGGATCTCGTCTGCTGTATCACCGAGCACATCCCTGTGCTTGATATGGTCAAAGTGCGCCATTACCTGAAGACGCGCAAGACGAAGCTCATCGGACCGAACTGCCCGGGTATCCTGACCGTCGACGAGTGCCGCCTCGGACTCTTGCCGACGTACATCCACAAGAAAGGGCATGTCGGCGTCATCTCGCGTTCCGGCACCTTGACTTATGAGGTTACTTATCAGCTCACGATGGCGGGTATCGGCCAGACGACCTGTATCGGCATCGGCGGCGATCCGGTCAAAGGCTTAGACTTCATCGACGTGCTGGACGCTTTCAATCAGGACGACGAGACATTGGCGGTCATGATGATCGGCGAGATCGGCGGTACGGCGGAGGAAGAGGCCGCCGCGTGGATCAAGGAGAACATGAAGAAGCCGGTCGTCGGCTTTATCAGCGGTCGGCAGGCGCCTCCGGGCAAGCGCATGGGCCACGCCGGCGCCATCATCAGCGGCGGAAAAGGCACGGCTGCGGACAAGATCAAGGCTTTGAACGATGCGGGCATTGAGGTAGCGGACACCGTAGCCAGCATGGGCGAGACGGCGGTGCGCGTGCTGAAAGAGGCAGGACTCTACGAAAAGTGCCACACCTGTTGAAAACATAAAGATGAAGAAAAAGCTGCACGGCGTTGTCGTGCGGCTTTTTTGTTGCGGGAAGCGCGGAGTTCGTGTAAAATACGGGAGGAACTGTAAAATTTTGGGAGGCTGTTGCCGTTCATGCAGTTGTCGGAGTTTATGCCGTTTGTCGGTGTGGAACCAAGCCGCGTTCTCGGCGTGTTTTCCTCTTCGGAGTCCATTTTTCTCGTGGAATTGGAGAGGCTCACGGACGAAGGCCGTTTTCGCGTGCGGCAGGCGCGGGAGGAAAAGTGGCGGGGGACGGGCGCGCCGTGGGAAGATGCGGCGGCGTTTTCGGAAACCTTGATGCGCCTTTCAGTGACACACGGGCTTTCCCGTGATAATATAAGCGTGTGCCTGCCGCGGGAACTGTTTTTCGTTTACGAGCGGGAATTTCCGCCGATGGATCGTGAAGAATTGATTGCGGCGGCGCGGTGGGACATCGAGACGAACGTGCCGTTTGACGAGGGCGCCTATTGGCCTGGCTTCGGCAGGCATGAGGAACGGCTGGAGCTTGCGGCGCTGCCCTTCGAGTACGGGCGCAATCTCGTTGATGCGATGACATCGGCAGGGCTTGGCGTCTCGGGGCTGACGATGGAGCCGCTGCAATTTTCCTGTCGGCGCGAGGGCAATCACATGATCTGGCGTGATATGGCAATCGAGCTTTCCGTGCCGGTTCTGCGGGAAAAATGGACGCGGGAGCTTTCAATGGCGCTCTACGCGGCAATACGTTCCCGTTGCCCTGAGGTCGGCATCGAGTTCCTGCCGGGAGAAGAAAAGGCGGAATGTGTGCGGCTTTGGCAAACGGCGGGAAACCTTGTGTTCGCCGCTACGTTTCTTTTCATCTCGATTCTTTTCGCGAGAAACCTTTGGCTGCTCTCGGCGGCGGATACCCAGTTGGACGGTCTGCGGCAGGAGTACGCGATGGAGCGTCGGGGACGGGAAGCGATGGAAGGGCTCGCGGGCGGACAGGCGGAGATCGGCGGCGCGGAGAAAGCGCTGCAAAAGCTTTCGGCGGAACGCCGCTCGTGGTACGCCGTAATGAGCGCTCTCGGCACTTTCGGGGTGGACGGCGTATACCTGACGGAGTTCGACGTGCAGGAGGACGGTGCGCTTCTCTGCGGCGGGCGCGCGACGGATCACGGGCATCTCATTGCCTATCTGGACCGGTTGGGAAATGAAGTGCCGGAGCTTCGGGAAAAGCCGCTTTTGAAGGAATCGATTGCGGACGAGCGCGGAGGGCTTCGGTTCAAGCTTCGTCTGAAGTTTTAGAGAAAAGAGGAAGAAATGAGAGCAAAACAGGCGCGGCTTCGCTTTTTCGGGATGGCGGCTTTGGCGGCGGTTCTTGGCGTGTCGTTTTATCTGCTGTCCTATGAGCCGCAAAGCGACGCCCTTCGCGAGAAAGAAGCGGAGGCAGTCTCACTGCGGCGGGCAATTGCAGAGGCTGCGGCATTCCGGCGTTCGCATCCAGATCCGGCGAAAGAGGCGAAAAAGTTAGCCGAGCGGAAACGCGCGGTGGAAAGGCTGCTTCCGACTCGGCTCGACGCGGGTGCGTTTTTGCTGGAGGCGGAGAAGCGCGCGGCGGAATCTGGCGTTACGTTGCTCGGCGTCGCGCCGGGGGATGCGGGAATGACGGGCGGATTCGCGGCGGAAAAGCTGCGGCTTTCCGTTCGCGGCGATTATTTCGAGTTGTTGGATTATTTGTACGCGTTGGAGCAGCAGGGGCGATTCGTGAAGATTGACGCGATGCACGGCAAAGTCGAGGAGGGCGTGTTCAAGGGCGATATCGAGCTTTGGATTTACGCGCGGGCATTAGAAGGAAAGAAGGAAAGTTAGTATGACGCAGTTTCGTTTTCTGACGGCGGGGGAATCCCACGGCCCCGCTTTGACGGCAATATTGGAAGGGGTTCCCGCCGGGCTTCGGCTCGACCCGGAGAAAATCAACCGGGACCTCGCGCGGCGCCAGCAGGGCTACGGGCGCGGCGGGCGCATGAAGATCGAGACGGACAAAGCGGAAATCGTGTCCGGCGTGCGTTTCGGCGAGACCATTGGCAGCCCGATTACGATACAGGTGAAAAATAAGGATTTCGCGAACTGGACCGATCGCATGGCGGCTTTTGGCGAGCCTGCGGGAGAGAAGGTCACGGCGGCGCGTCCGGGACACGCCGATCTGACGGGCGTCAGAAAATACGACCGTGAGGATATAAGGGATATCCTCGAACGGTCCAGCGCGCGGGAGACGACGATGCGCGTTGCGGCGGGCGCGGTGGCGAAGCAGTTCCTCGCGGCGCTGGGCATGGAGATTTCCTCCCGCGTGCTGAATATCGGCGGCGTATGCGCCGACACGGCAAAAACGGCAGGCAACGAGACGTCGGAAATGAATTGTCGCGACGCGGAGGCGGAGGAGCGCATGAAAGCGAAAATCCGCGAAGCGAAGGAAGCGGGGGACACGCTGGGCGGTATTTTTGAGGTCGTCGTGACGGGCGCCCCCGTCGGGCTTGGCAGCCATATCCAGTGGGACCGCCGCCTCGACGCGCGGCTGGCCGGAGCGATGATGTCGATACAAGCCGTCAAGGGCGTGGAAATCGGCGAGGGGTTCGGCTATGCGGAACTTCCGGGCAGCCTTGCCCATGACGAGATGTTTTACGATGAAACGAACCATGTCATGCGAAAGACGAACCACGCGGGCGGCCTTGAGGGGGGGATGACGAACGGCGAGCCGATCGTCGTTCGCGCGGTGATGAAGCCGATCCCGACGCTGATGAAGCCGCTCCATTCGATAGATATTGCAGTGAAACGGCCCGTGCTGGCGTCGAAGGAAAGAAGCGACGTCTGCGCGGTATCGGCGGCATCGGTGGTGGGCGAGGCGATGACGGCGCTGGTCGTAGCCGCCGCCGTTACGGAAAAATTCGGCGGCGACTCGATGCGCGATCTGTCGGACGCGGTGCGAACGTATCGGGTGCGAGTGGGATAGGGAAAAAGGGCTGCCCCCCGCGAACTTGGAAAAAATGCCGGGCGTGCGGTTTTTTGTTGCATGACGGCGCGGGATGTTGTAGTATAAGGATGTGATTTTATGCGGTGGATTCGGGATTGGGGCTCGTTGCGCCGAGGAATAGGGGAATAATGATGCAGAATTTCTGGAGAATCTGGATTGTGGCGGGGGTTCTCGCCGCGTTGTTCACGCCGATGAAATCGGAAGCGCGTTACGGTTCGGAGACGGATACGAACGCGACCGCACTGGATTATATCGAGAACAACAGGCGAAGGGCGCGGGAGAATCAATTGTCCGACGAGCAGCTTCAGCTGATGGAGGATGCGAAGGAGATGACGGCGAATCTTCGCCATCCGATCGATCCGTCGAAGCCGAAGCCGATGGCGCTCGAAGGCGACGACATGTATTACGACCAGACCACGGGCGACGTGTACGCGCGCGGCGATGTGCGCGTGACGTCGATCGATTATCGCCGCGTTGAGACGGAGGAGGCGCGGGGGAATCTCAAAAAGGAAGAAATCCAGGTCGACGGCAAGGCGCATATGCTGCGAATGACGCCCGGACAAGCGCGGATTACCATGGACGGATATCGCCTTGTTTATCATTAGGGCAAACAGACGGGCACCATGGAAAACGGCCGGGGAAAAATCGACAAATATTATGTGTACGGCCGTCGGTTCGAGTTTTATCCGGACAAGGTTTATGTGCTTGACGGCTGGCAGACGCGTTGCAACGCGAAGAACCCTGATTATCGCGTGTCCGGCGATTTGATTGAAATTTATCCGGAACATGAGGTTCTCATATATCAGGCGAAATTTTGGCTCAAGGACAAAATACTTTTCACAAAGAAATATCACCGTATCGACATCAGCCCCGGCGCGGAGCAGATGCCGCAATTTCCGCGCTTCGGATACGACAATGACGACGGGTTTTGGATTACGCAAAAGTTTTCCATAAGTCCGTGGCGGCGCATGGAAGCCTTCGCGGATGTCAGGTATTACTCGAAGCATGGATTTCGAAACGTGTACGGGCTGGAATGGTCTAACGCTGGCAACTCGGCGAAGCTTCACCATGGATACTTTGAGGACAGCAACAACAACTGGATCAAGAAAGAGCCGACATTCATTTACCAGTACAGCCACCAGCTCGGCAAGCTGCCGTTCAGTTATTCGTTGAATTTTGAGGGCGGCCGATGGACAAACAAGGGAATCACATCGACGCATACATATTACGGCGTAACGCTTTCGCCTTATACCTTGAAGCTGGGAGGTAGTTACTCGTGGCGCTTGAGTATGAGTGTGAGCTATGGGATTACGCGGGAGAGTTACAACCATTCGGAGGTCAAGGGCTTAAGTTACGGTGCGATGATGCTCAAGGATTTTGGCAAAGCGTTGACTTTGTATCTTGGATATAGTTATTCCGAGAGCACGACGCAGAATTCGCTGTTCGATTATGGCCTCGACAGCTATTCCTACCGTTTCGATTACGGCGCCAGCATCCAGTTGACGCCGAAGGATCGTTTGGTCATCGGCCAGTCCCTGGATGCAAAGACGAACACGGTAAAAGATATCGATTATTATTGGTTCCACGACCTTCATTGTGCGCAGCTGATCGTGCGTCGCAGGGCAAAACGTGACAAGTGGGGGCTGATGCTGGAATTCCAGCCTTGGTGACGGAGAAAAAGATGGACGGAAAAATATCCAACATTATGGAAGGAATGCGCAGAAAGCGCGTCATGATTCTCGGCGATATGATTGCCGACGTATACCTGACGGGGAAAATCTCGCGGATTTCTCGGGAGGCTCCGGTTCTTGTGCTTG
>JAGAZS010000310.1 GCA_017939945.1 Schwartzia sp. (in: firmicutes) | reverse complement strand
CGCCGCGCAGCCTCGCCGTCGCCGTACGGGCTCCTCGCTTCCGCCATGCGCGCATATGCCGCCTCGTCCGTCAGCAGTTTTTTCGCCTCGCTGTAAACACGCTCCTCCTCCGTACCGACGAGAAGCACCGTGCCCGCTTCCACCGCCTCGGGGCGTTCCGTCGTACCGCGCAGGACGAGCACCGGCTTCCCGAGAGCGGGCGCTTCCTCCTGTACGCCGCCGGAATCAGTCAATATCAGCGTCGAACGATGCATCAGATTCGCAAAAGGTTCGTAGTCCAGCGGCTCGATCAAATGCACCCTTTCGGCGCCGCCCAGCACCTCATTCACGACCTCGCGCACCTTCGGGTTCTTGTGCACGGGGAACACAATCTCGATATCGGGAATCTCGTCAATCAGGCGCTCCATCGCTTTATAAACTTGGCGCATCGGTTCGCCGAGGTTTTCCCGGCGATGCGTCGTGACGAGCACGACACGGCGGTTTGCGTAATCGATGCCCGAAAGCGCGTCGTCCGCGAAACCGAATTCTTCCTTCACTGTATGATGCAGCGCGTCAATCACCGTATTGCCCGTAATGAAAATGTCCTTCTCCGGCACATGCTCGGCGCGCAGATTCCCTGCCGAGGTGGCCGTCGGCGCGAAATGCAGATCGGCGATAGCGCCGGTCAGATGACGGTTCATTTCCTCCGGGAACGGCGAATATTTATTATAGGTGCGGAGCCCCGCCTCGACATGGCCCACCGCCGTCTGATGGTAATAGGCCGCCAGCGCGCCCGCAAAGGTCGTCGTCGTGTCGCCATGGACAAGCACAAGGTCGGGCTTTTCCTTCGTCAGCACTTCGTCGAGACCTTTCAGAGCGCGAGCCGTGATGTCGAAAAGCGTCTGCCCCGTCGCCATGATATCAAGGTCATAGTCCGGCACGATATGAAACAGGCGCAGCACCTGGTCGAGCATTTCCCGATGCTGCGCCGTCACCGCAACGACGGGAACGATTTCCTCCGGGTGCTTTGCCATTTCCATGACCACGGGCGCCATCTTGATCGCCTCGGGACGCGTGCCGAAAACCGTCATGATTTTGAGCTTTGCCGTCGCTTCCGCCATAATTCTCCCCTGCCTCCGAATACAACAGATTCTTCAGTTCCTAGCAGCCTTTTTCATTTTGAGGATCCCGAGCCGTTTTGCGCCGTACAGCACAGCGACAATCATCCCGACCAAGATCAGGAGCGCCGTCCGCGGGCTGACCGCCGTCATAACGATCGCCCCGGAGCCGAGAATAGCTCTGATAACGTACATCAGCATTACCGCTTGTCTTTGGGAAAAACCGAGATTCAACAAGCGATGGTGAAGATGCCCCTTGTCCGGCTTCATGATCGGCTCTCCGGCAAGCCAGCGCCGTACAATCGCAAAGGTCGTATCGAGAATCGGAAGCCCCAGCGCGAGAATCGGCACGACCAACGCGACAATCGCCGCGCTTTTCATCACACCGACGACGGAAATGCCCGAGAGCATGAAGCCGAGGAACATGCTACCCGTATCGCCCATAAAGATTTTCGCCGGATTGAAATTGAAAAACAGGAATCCGAAGGCCGCCCCCGCCAATGCCGCCGTTACGACCGCCACCACGAGGATGTCCATGCGCAGCGCGACGAGGCAGATCGTCAGTGAAGCGATGGTCGCAACCCCCGCCGCCAGCCCATCAAGGCCGTCAATCAGGTTCACCGTATTCGTGATGCCGACCATCCAGAAAATCGTCAGCGGAATCGTCACATAGTCGTAAAGGTAAGCGACTTCCCCCGAAAAGGACGTGATGAAGTCAATACGGACGCCGAAGGCCACCGCCGCCCATGCGCAGAAAATCTGTCCCAGAAGCTTGACCTTCGCCGGAAGGCTCACATAATCGTCCCAAAGTCCCAGCGCCACAATCATCGAGCCGCCGATAAACAGCCCGATGACGCCCTGCGCCATTTCTTCGGGAATCTCCGACGTCTCCAGCAAAAGCAGCATCGAAATCATGAACGCCGCGTAAATCGCCAGCCCGCCGATACGAGGAATCGGCTTTTTGTGCACCTTGCGCGCGTCCGGCGCGTCCAGCGCCCCCGTCCGGAACGCCAGCCGAATCACCATCGGCGTCAGAAGCACCGCCGCGACAGCCGCAATCAAAAAAGCCCATATATAATTTGGCATCAAATATTCGCACCTCTTATTCCATGGAAAAAAACCGTGCCTTACGCACGGCAAAGCGGATTCCAAGCTATTTTACCGCAAGCGCCGTCAAGTGTCAATCAACCGTATTTCCCTTGATTTTCGCCAGCGCCGCTTTCAGCGCGGCGTTTTCGTCAAGCAGCGCACTCGCCTCCGCGAAGTGGATGTTCATTACATGAAACAGGTACTTGACGAAAGACGCGTCCTCTCCGAAAAGCGGCAGCAGCGCATCCCTGACCGCAGCGTCGCCCTCCGGGGAAGCTGCGTAATGGGCATAGAATTTCCCTTTCGCGATATGCTCATATTTTGCGTTCTCCAAAAAGAGCTGAATCACCGAATCCTTCACATCCGGATTCTCTCGAAAAAACGGCAGGCGCGAAAGATTGGAGTGCAGATAGCGCACGCCAAGCGCCATAGACTTTGCCAGATAGCCAATCCATGACGGCGGCTTTTCGCTCCGCACGATGGAATCAGGCGTTTGGCAGTAGATGTAAAAAAATTCGGGAATGCGGATATACGTTTTCGCATAAAACAAGCATACGAAATAAAACAAGATGTCCTCGAACGGCACACGGAAATCGGGAAACGCCAGGCCATTTTCCGCGAGGAATTTTCGGGAATAAAGCCTGTTCCAAGCGAAGACAAGCATCTCATACCGGATACACATCCGAAGGCGTTCCCGTAAATCATCCGGCAATGCCGTCGGCTCCGTTATCATCCGGCTGCCCGCCCGCCTTTCCAGCAGGCTCTCGTCCTGGCTTTGCAGCACTTGCCAATTCCGAGCGTTTGCACGCAGATACCCGTCGGCGGACACGACGTCCGCGCCGGTTCGCTCTGCCGTCTCATACATCACGGAAAGCATATTCCAGAGAATGAGATCGTCGCAATCGACGAAGGTCACATACTTGCCCGTCGCCAACGACAAGCCCGTATTCCGCGCAATGGGCAGCCCTTGGTTTTTCTCATGACGATGAAGCCGTACCAAGGGATTTTGCCCATACAACTTTTCATACAGTGCAACCGTCCCGTCGGTCGAACCGTCGTCCACGACGATGACTTCAAAATCCCTGAAATCCTGCGCCAAAATACTGTCAATGCAAGCCTCCAGATATTCCTCGCCGTTGTATACTGGCACAATGACCGAAATCGCGGGCATCCAATCACGACCTTTCCTGCATGGCTTCCGAAGGTTGTTTCCGCAAAAACAGCCCCGGCTGACATTTTTCGCACGGGGCTGCTTTCTCCTTATATCTTATTTGAAATCCTTGTATTTTTCGCCGTAGCCGTATTTCTCGATCACATAGTCGAGATCCTTGTCGCCGCGGCCGCTGAGGTTGACGAGAATCGAGCCGGTGTTCATTTCCTTCGCGCGGCGCATCGCGTAGGCCACCGCATGGGAGCTTTCGAGCGCGGGAATGATGCCCTCGTAGCGGGACAGCTTGAAGAACGCGTCCACCGCTTCCTCGTCGGTTGCCACCTCATACTTCACGCGGCCCGAATCGTGCAGGAACGCATGCTCCGGTCCGACGGACGGATAGTCGAGGCCGCTGGCAATCGAATAAACCGGCGCAGGTTCGCCCTTCTCGTCCTTCAGCATGATGCTGTTGAAGCCGTGCATGACACCCTCGGATCCGTACGTCATCGAAGCCGCGTGATCGCCCATTTTTTCGCTGCGTCCCAGCGGCTCAACGCCGACAATCTCGACAGGGTCATTCAGGAACGGCACGAACATGCCGATGGAGTTGCTGCCGCCGCCGACGCAGGCCGTGACCACATCGGGCAGGAAGCCCATCATTTCCTGGAACTGCTCCCGCGCCTCGACGCCGACCACCATCTGGAAATCGCGGACCATCATCGGGAACGGATGCGGCCCCACCACCGAGCCGATGCAGTAAATCGTTTCCTTATAATTCGCGAGATAATCCTCGAAGGCCGCGTCCACCGCTTCCTTCAGCGTCTTCAGGCCGCGCGAGACCGGCACGACGTTCGCGCCGAGAACCTTCATGCGCGCCACGTTTGGCGCCTGCTTCGCGATATCGACCTCGCCCATATAGATCGTACATTCCAGCCCGAAGAACGCCGCCGCCGTCGCGAGAGCCACGCCGTGCTGGCCCGCGCCGGTCTCTGCGATGATGCGCTTCTTGCCCATGAATTTCGCCAGGAGCCCCTCGCCCATGCAGTGGTTCAGCTTGTGGGCGCCGGAATGGTTCAGATCCTCGCGCTTCAAATAAATCTGGCAGTTGCCGATCATACGGGAAAGACGCTCACAGTGATAAACCGGCGTCGGACGCCCCTGGAACTCCTTGCGGATGCGGCGCAGCTCGTTGATGAACTGCGACGAATGGCAAATCGTCAGATACGCCTGCTCGATTTCCTTCATCGCCGGAACCAGTTCCTCAGGCAGATACGCGCCGCCGTACGAACCGAATTTTCCGTCCTTGTCCGGGTATTCCTTCAGGTACTTTGAAAAATCCATTGGTACTCCTCCTGCTCTTTCTTGATTATTCCACATACACGCGCGGAATGCGCGGGGAAAACATGCAAACGACCTCGTAATTGATGGTGCCGAGCCACGAGGCCAGGGCGTCCGCCGTCAGCGCGTCGCCGCCCATGATTGTCACCGTGTCGCCGACGGCGACTTTTTTTGCGCCGGTCAGCTCGATCATGCACTGGTCCATGCAGATACGTCCGATGACGGGCAACAAATCCCCGCGCAGATCCACCTTCGCCTTTCCGGCGTAAAGCCGCGTATAGCCGTCCTCGTATCCCAGCGGCAGCGTGCCGACGCGAATATCTTTCGATGCGCGGAACGTGCAGCCGTAGCTGACCGTCTCGCCTTCATGCAGCGTCTTGACATGGGTGAGCCGCGCCTTGACCGACATGACCGGCTGAAGCCCCACGTCGTGGCCGACCTCGTCCGACGGCGCAAGGCCGTACAGGATGATGCCCGCCCGCACCATATCGAGATGGGTTTCAGGCATTTCGAGAATCGCGGCGGAATTTGCGATATGGCAAATCGGAATCTCGATTCCCTTCGCTTTCACGTCATTCATCGCAATCTGAAAACGCGCGAATTGCTTGAATGCGAAGGTCTTGTCCGTTGCATCGGCTAGGGCGAAATGGGAAAACATGCCTTCCAGCTCGACATTCGGAAGCCCCGCGATAAACGCCGCCATTGCCCCGGCATCCTCGGGACGGACGCCGATTCGTCCCATGCCCGTATCAACGGCCAGATGTACCTTCGCCCGGACACGCCGCCGCTGCGCCGCCGCCGAGATT
>JAGAZS010000309.1 GCA_017939945.1 Schwartzia sp. (in: firmicutes) | reverse complement strand
GACTGCGCGCGGCAGTTCCCCAATGAGGCGATGACGGCGGAGGCGGACGCGCGGGGCGTCGAATACGGCGAGGTCGAGCGTGCCATGCCGCTTTTGCTGCACGCGCCGCTGGGCGCTCATGTCGCCCGTGAAGTTTACGGCGTCGATGACGCCGAAATCCTGCGGGCGATTGCGCGGCATACGGTGGGCGGCAGCGCGATGACGGCGCTTGACAAGATCATTTATTTTGCGGACATGATGGAGCCAACGCGGGATTATCCCGGCGTCGAAAAGCTGCGCGAACTTGCGCGCAGCGCTTCGCTGGATGAAATGACATTGGCCGGGCTGACCCGCTCGATCGCTTTCGTATTGGAAAAAGGTCATTTGGTCCACCCGGACACGGTGCTTGCGCGGAACGAGTTATTGCTGGCCCGCCGGGGCACGGAAGAGGGGGCGCGATGACGAAAAAGCAAAGCGAGACGCGGAACAATATCCGCGCGAAGCGCAGGAAACGGCTGCTTCGGGCGATTCTCGGCCTTTTCAAGCTTGCGCTGCTCCTCTGTTTTTTCGCCGCCGTCGGATGGGGATCCTGGCTGGAGCTGTGCAGGGGCGCGGCGGTTTATCGCGAGTATCACGCAAAGTATGAGAATTTCCGCGAGCGGCGGGAAGCGGCGCGCGTGCCGATGGACGAGAAGTTTGAAGCGTATATGAATATCCTGGTGCTCGGCGTGGACAAGGGCGGCGACTTCGGCGGCGGCCACGCGGACACCATGCTGCTCGTCAGCCTCGACAACACCACCGGCAAGGTGCGCGTGATCTCGATCCCGCGCGGCACGGTGGTGACGGCGGCGGACGGTGTGACGTGGGAAAAGCTCGGCGAAAAATATTCCGAGGTCGGCGTATCGGGTATGATCGACGCGGTTCGGAACCTGCTGGGCGTTTCCGTCCATTATTACGCCGTCGTGGACGCGAAAGCCTTCGGCAGCTTCATTGACGCGCTGGGCGGGATTGACGCCTATGTGGAAATGCGCATGGACTACGAGGACCCGGAACTCGGGCTTTCCATCCATATCCCGCAGGGCTTCCAGCGCATGAACGGCGAAACCGCGCAAAAATATCTGCGGTTCCGCAGCGGCGAGCTGGGCGACGTCGGGCGCGTCCAGCGGCAGCACCGCTTTATGAAGGCCCTTTATGAGCGAATCCTGAACGTGAATACCTTGGGACATTTGCCGGCGTTGATGAAGATTTTGCAGGAGCAGGTCGATACCAACGTCGAGGTCTGGGACAGCGCGCATTTGGCGGAGGTCTTGCAGGGGCTTTCCAAGGAGGATCCGGAGACCATCATGCTGCCGGGCAGTCCTTATGCGGGCGACGAAAAAATATGGCTGCCGGACAAGGAACAGATAGCAATCAAAATGAAGGCGCTTTTCCCGAAAGCGGAAGAAAATGCGCCGGAAGAAAATAACAATAACTAGAAAGGAAGTGGCCATTTGTTTGAGACATCGAGAAAGCTGGCCGAAGCGATTGCCGAGGCGGCGAGCAGCAAGAAGGCGCACGACATCGTCCTGATGAAGATGGAGGGGCTGACGGTCGCGACCGATTATTTCGTCGTTTGCTCGGCGAATTCTACCACCCAGACACGCGCCATCGCGGACGCGGTAGAGGAAAAGCTGGAGGAGGCGGGCGTGACCTTCAGCCACAAGGAAGGCTACCGCGAAGGTGAATGGATTTTGATGGACTACGGCGACTGCGTGCTGCACGTCTTTACCCGCGACAGCCGCGAGTATTACGCGCTGGAGCAGCTTTGGGGCGACGCGGAACTGACGCCCTATGAGGATTGATGCATGACGGAAGAGCAAAACCATAGACCGGAACCCGTGGAGGAACAGCAAATTCCCGTGCGCAAACGCCGGAGCGTCCACGAGGGAATGGTGGCCGTGATGCGGGTCGTGCGCCTCGGCGAGATGGGCGCGTTCCTCGACGCGGAAACGGGCAATACCAGCGACGACGTGCTTTTGCATACGCAGCAGCAGACGGCGCCCGTCGCCGTCGGCGACGAGGTTGAGGTCTTTCTCTATCGCGACCCGAAGCGCCGCCTGACCGCCAGTATGCGCGTGCCGAAAATGAAGGAAGGGCAGATCGCGCGCATGAAGGTCGTCAACGTCAGCAAGGACGGCGCATTCCTCGACGTAGGCGCGGAACGCGGAATTTTCATGCCCTTCGCCGGAATGCGCGGACGCCCGCGGATCGGCGAACGCGTCTGGGCGAAGCTTTACACCGACAAATCGGGACGCCTTGCTGTGACGATGGAGGTCGAGGACGAGATACGCCGCGCCTCGAAGCCTGCAGAGGGAGTCAAGGTCGGCGACAGCGTGACAGGAGAAATCTATAATTATACAGATAAGGGCGCGTTCCTGTTTTCAAAGGAGCGGTACATCGTCTTTATTGACAAGAAGGAAATGAAAACGCGGCCGCGGGTCGGCGAGACCGTTACGGCGCGCGTGACCTTCCTGCGGGAGGACGGGCGGCTCAACGCTTCGCTCCGCGAGGTCAAGGAAAAAGCGCTGGTGACGGACAGCGATGCGATCCTTGCGCTGATGCGTGAACGTCATGGGCGCATGCCGTACAGCGATGCGACCTCGCCGGAAATCATCCGCGACAAGTTCGGCATCAGCAAGGCGGCGTTCAAACGCGCGCTCGGCCATCTGCTGAAGGAAGGGAAAATCGAGCAGCGGGACGGCTGGACGTTTTTGCGCGAGAGCACTTGATGAGCGCGAGCGACAGCGAAGTGCAAGTTTAGTGCGACGCATGCCTGGACACTTGGGGAGACCGAGTGAAGCGAAGGTCGAGTCCAGTGGACATGGCTGCCGGGAAACGGGGAAGAAAATATCGGCGATTCGCAAAAGAAATGAAAAAGAAATGAAGAAAGCGTTGTAAAATTTCTGACAGCTATGATATAATACACAGAGAGTTATGCGGAAAAGCTTTTTTTAGAGTAAAGCAGGAAATTTTTCGCACATGGCGAATTATCACTGTATGAGAACTTCCGTCCCGCAAGGGAATCGGGGGAGATTTTGGGGGCGATTGCATGGCAGAGGACAAAAAAGGCATCCTTCTGGAAACAGGGACGAACGAATTTGAAATCGTCGAGTTCGGCATTGGCGACGTCAACTACGGAATCAACGTCGCGAAGGTGCGCGAGGTCATCACGGCGGCGGATTTCCCGGTCACGGAAATGCCGCAGGCGCATCCGTATATCGACGGCCTTTTCACGCTGCGCGGGCGTTCCATGCCGCTCGTCAATCTGCCGCGCTGCCTGAACGTCGGAGGGACGGAACGCGCGAAGAATATCATCGTCACAGAAATAAACGCTTACTATATCGGCTTCCTCGTCGACAACGTGTCCCGTATCCATCGCGTATCGTGGAAGGACATGGAGCCGGCGCCGGAGGTCGGCGACCAGTCCCGCGTCGTCGGCATCGTGAAGTTCGGCGAGAAGATCGTATTGCTGCTCGACTTTGAGACGATCATCGCCGAGGTCAATCCGGAAATCAACGCGAAGCTGACCACCTTCGAGGAAGCCGAGGCCGACCTGAAGGAACGCCGCTCGAAGGAGCATATCGTTGTCGCCGAGGACTCGCCGATGTTGCGCGATCTGTTGACCACGACGCTGCATGAGTCAGGCTACAACTATGTGAAGCCGTATTCCAACGGCAAAGAGGCGTGGGATTACCTCGAAGCGTTGGCGAAGAAAGACGCGCCGATCGAGAGCCTTGTCCGCCTCGTCGTCACCGATATCGAAATGCCGCAGATGGACGGTCATCGCTTGCTGAAGCTGATTCGCGAGAACGAGCGTCTGCACGACATCCCCGTCGTGCTGTTCTCGTCGCTGATCAACGAAGAAATGCGCCGCAAGGGCGACGAACTCGGCGCCAACGGCCAGATCGCGAAGCCGGAAATAAACCAGCTCATCGGGCTTCTCGACGATCTTATTTTTGGCATCAAGAAAAAACAGGAGGATTGACAGGAAAACAATGCCGCCGCGTGAACAATGATTCACGCGGCGTTTTTTTGTGGGCTTCGTTGTTTTCGAGCGGCGGATATGATATGATAGGCAAGGCAATTTTTCTACATGGAGAAGGGGATTTCTTGAAGCTGATTTCGATTGTGGTGCCGGTTTACAACGAGGAAGTGAATATCCGGCACTTTTACGAGGCGATCAGGACGGTCATGGAGCCGTTGCCTTACAACTTTGAACTGGTTTTTGTCGACGACGGCTCGACGGATTCCAGCCGGGAAATCCTGCACGCGCTGGAGCAGGAGGACGAGCGGGTGCAGCCGATTTTCCTCGCGCGGAATTCCGGGCACCAGATCGCGCTGACCTGCGGTCTCGATTACGCCGACGGCGACGCGGTCATCATGATGGACGGCGACATGCAGCATCCGCCGGAAATGATTCCGATGCTTCTGACAGAATGGGAAAACGGCTATGAGGTCGTGCAGACCATCCGCAAGACGACGGAGGGTGTCTCGTTCATCAAAAAGGCGACGTCGAATCTCTACTACAAGCTGCTGAACATGATTTCCACGGTGCCGATCCAGCCCGGCGGTTCGGATTTTCGGCTGATGGACGGCGTCGTGGTTCGCGCGTTCCGCCGCTATCGCGAGCACGCTCGGTTCATTCGCGGCATGGTGGGCGCGATGGGATACCGACAGAAAAAACTTGAATTCGTCGCGCCGCCGCGTTTTGCCGGCGTATCGAAATTCTCGCCGAGAAAAATGCTGCATTTCGCATTGGACGGCATCCTGGCCTATTCGACGCTGCCGCTCCGGTTCGCGTTGTACGGCGGCGTGTTCTGCGGCTTCGTCAGCTTCTGCCTGTTCCTGCATGTGCTGTTCGTCAAGTATATCGAAAACGACGCCGTCCCCGGCTGGGCGACGATCCTCGGCTGCATCCTGTTCTTCGGCGGCTTTCAGCTTATCATATTGGGAATCATGGGTGAATATATCGGACGCATTTTCGAGGAAACGAAAGGTCGTCCGCTGTACCTGATCGCACGGGGGAAGCCGAAGGACGAGGCCACCGGCGGCCCGTCGGCGGTCGGAGCGAGAACAACAAGATAGAGAAAACACGGGATAGAGAAATGCCCCTGCGCTTCGGTTGAAGCGTAGGGGCATTTGAACTTATATCCCGCTTTT
>JAGAZS010000308.1 GCA_017939945.1 Schwartzia sp. (in: firmicutes) | reverse complement strand
TCATGATATGGAGTGCAATAAAAAGCCCCGGCGAAATGCTGGGGAAGATTAGAAAAAGTCTACTCGACGTGGCCATTTTGAATAAATCGGTTCGCAAAAATCACGGTTGAAAACTTCAAACGGCCTTCTGTGGCTTGTTCCAAGAATTTGAGGAGAAAAATACCGAAAACCTCAATGGTCACAAGGAATAATATCAAGACTCCAAATAGTACAACAAAGAGGGAAGTTATTGGTCCCATAGAGTATCACCTCACAAAAACATTATACCACAAGAAGGAGGACGAAGGAAATGGAAATTGAAATCAGCAAAGCGATTACAGTCAACGGAAAAGAAGTAACGAAGCTCGAATTGGATTTTGACAAGATCACTGGGCGCGACCTTGTGCAGTCGGAGGTGGAGGCGCGCGCCAAAGGCGACAGCTCGCCGGCAATCTTCCTTTCGATGAAGTTCCAGATGATTGTCGCGGCAAAGGCAATGGGCGTGAAATATGAGGATTTGTTGGGCTTGCCCGCGTCCGACTGCAAAAAGATTATCGCGCCGACCGCGCTTTTTCTCGTAGGCTAGGCATAAAAAACAGCAAGCCCATAAAAGAGCTTGCCGTCAGATTATCGTTGAACACGTTTACTCCCATATCATTCTATTTGGAGTTGACACTCGACGAGCTGATGGATTATGCCGAGGCCATGCAAGAGGTATTGGAAAAGAAGTAGTCATATTTTGGGGTAGAGCTTCTTGCATGAGTAAACTGCAAGAAGGATACTCGCCAAAATGCCGGCGCGGAGAATTACAACATCCTTGCCAAGGATGATCGAAGCCAACAAGATGCCAAAGGCGATTTCAAGAGCGAACAAAAAACTCATCATCCTAAATAACTTGGCAAGGCATTCTTTTACGGAAAATTTCCGAAGGATTGCGTCCCATGCAGAGACTATCGAAGAAAATACTGAACACAAAATATCTTCGGCGGTCATGTTTTGGGAATTAACCGAAACTTCAACTTTCATCTCTGCTCACATCCTTTCAGGGACATTATACCATAAAACGGGAGAAAGGGAAGGGGGCAAATCATGGCACAGAAAGAGTTTTCGATTATATGGAGCTTTGCGGCAAAATTTGGAAATAACTTTTTTGGAGCATTTAGCAAAATATCAAGTCAAATGTCCGATGCCGTAAAAAGCACTGAAAACTATTCAAAAGCAGTAGAGGGGCTATCGTCGGCAGGGGCTAAAAATGCGTCTGTTATGTCACGGATGACCAGTGCTGTGTCCAAGTATCTTGAAAAGATTCTATTGGTAAACAAGATGATGCAGACTCCGAGAGGGAGAAATGCTCTGGGAGCATTAGGCAGCGAAGGCATCGCAATGGCGGGGGAGCGCCTCTATAACTTTTCTATGAACGCAGCTCGCGGGATGTATGAGGCTTCACGTAGGGCGATGGAGTTTGAGTCCGCCATGGCTGACGTGCGAAAGGTTGTAGAATTCGATTCCAAAGAGGATTTTAACAAAATGAGCAAAGCTGTCCTCGAACTCTCGACGCGAATTCCAATGGCACAAAACGGGTTGGCGCAAATTGTCGCCGCGGGTGGACAGAGCGGGATCGAGAAGGATAGATTGCTTGATTTTGCCGAAGCCGCTGCGAAGATGGGTATAGCTTTTGATATTTCCGCAGACCAAGCGGGCGAGATGATGGCAAAATGGCGGACTGCGTTCAAGCTGGATCAACCGCAGGTAGAAGCCTTGGCTGACAAAATCAACTATCTAAGCAATACGGTAGCGGCAACAGCACCGCAAATTTCCGACGTGGTGACGCGTATTGGGCCGCTGGGGGAACTCGGTGGCCTCGCGTCGGGGGAAATAGCCGCATTAGGTGCATCAATGATTGCTTCCGGCGTAGAGTCGGATGTCGCCGCGACAAGCATTAAAAATCTGATTCTTGCCATGACGGCGGGTGAAAGTGCGACAGGGCGGCAGGTGGAAGGATTTGCAAAACTCGGCATTGAGGCAGAGGATTTAGCGGTGAGGATGCAGACGGACGCGAAAGGCGCCATCGTTGACTTTTTTGGGGCACTGCAAAGTCAGGATGTTGCGGAACGTGGCGCAATTTTGCGGGATATTGTGGGCAAAGAATCCATTGAAGGATTATCGGGGTTTCTTACAAATCTGGACAAATTGCAAGAAAACTTTACAAAAGTGGGCGACGCGCAACAGTATGCGGGAAGTATGCAGCAAGAATATGATGAACGCTCCAAGACGACAGAAAACAGCATCCAGCTAATGAATAATCAGTGGGACGCTATGAAGATAACTATAATGACATCGCTTCTTCCAGTTATTCAAACTGTTACGAAACTTGTAAGCGGATTCGCGAAGTGGATACAAGAGTTTGCGAATGAACATCCGCAGTTAATGTCCTTTTTAACCACAACAGCAGCCATTCTTGTTGGGGTGGGGGTTGTGCTTGGAGGGTTGGCCGCCATTATCGCTCCTATTATTGCCGCTGTTACAGGATTGGCGGGGGTATTCGGTGTAGCAGCGACAACCGTACTTGGCTTCGGCGCGGCAGCTATTGGAGTGATTGCGGGTGTAGCTGCATTGGCGGCGGCTGTTTATCTGTACTGGGATGAAATATGCGCATTCCTTTCAAATGAGGTCGCGTATATTGATAAAGTCATAACCGACGGATTGAATGGTGCATGGAATGCAGTCATGGATTTCTGTAAAAACATCCGAAAGGATTTTTCCGAGGTGTTCGATTGGCTCAGCGGGAAATGGGAATGGATTTCCGGGATATTAAGCCAACCAATCAGCACGACTGTCAGCGCGATTTTTAGTTCGGACACGCCTAAAACCAACGCCGCTGGCGGCATCTACTCTCGCGGCGCGTTCCTCACAACCTTCGCGGAGGACAGCGGCGAGTCCGCTATTCCGCACACGCCGACGGCGCGCAATATCGGGCTTTTGGCGCGGACGAATGAGATCATGGGAAGTCCGCTGGGCGGGAATTCGTACAGCATTCCGATCAGCATCACGGTGAACGGCTCGGCGGATGCCGGGGCGGCGTCGAGCATCGCCGTCGAGGTCGAGGCGGCTGTCCGGAGGGCGCTGGCAAATATCGAGAATCAGAAAGCGCGGGTGAGCTACGCATGAAGACATACACGACAACCGAAGGCGACACATGGGACCTGATCGCGTATCGGGAGCTTGGCTCTGAGCGGTACACCGCGCTTTTGATGGAAGCGAACACGGAGCATATCCATGCGGTGATATTCTCGGCGGGAATCAAATTGACGATTCCAGAGATTTCGACGCCGCTGCCGGAGTCCCTGCCGCCGTGGAAGAGGTGACGGCATGAATGAAGGAATTGCACGTCGCGTGTGGCTCAAAATCCTTTACAACACGAAGGATATTTCCAATGACATCACGCCGCATCTGAAATCTTTCAGCTTCAACGATGTGATGAGCGGCGAGGCCGACGATATCAACATCACGCTGGAGGACAGGGAGGAGCTTTGGCAGGGCGATTGGCTGCCGGACAAGGGCGACACGCTCAAGGTTTCCATCATGACGTTGAACTGGCGGGCGGCGACCGAGGGCGAGAAGGAGCTGCCTTTGGGGCTTTTTGAGATCGACGAGGTGGAAATCTCGAAGCCTCCGAGCGAGGTCAAAATCAAGGCGGTATCGGTGCCGGACAATACCGAGCTTCGCGGGACGGACAAGAGCCGCCGATGGGAGAATACGACGCTCAAGGTGATCGCGCAGGACATCGCGGACGGCGCCAAGATGGAGCTTTTCTATGACGGGGACGATCCTTCCATTGACCGGGCGGAGCAGTCCCAGCAGTCGGATTTGGCCTTCCTCTCGAAGCTCCTGAAAGACCACGGGCTGGCGCTCAAGGTATCGGACAACAAGCTCATCGTCTTCGACGAGCATGATTATGAGGAGGCGGACCCGGTCAAGACGATCAGGAAGCCGGATTTGGCTTCGTTCAGCCTGAAATCCTCGACGCGGGAAATCTATCGGGGCTGCCATGTGAAGTATCAGAAGTCGGACGACGACGAGATCATCGAGTACACTTTCATTCCGGATGAAGAGAAGAAGGGAAAGATGCTCGAAGTCAACGAAGAAGTGGACTCCGTGGAGGCGGCGGAAAAGCTCGCGAAGAAGAAGCTCCGCGAGAAGAATTGCAGCGAGGTGACGGTCAGCCTGCACCTGATGGGCGATTTTGATTTGCTGGCGGGCAATACGGTGACGCTAAAAGGCTTCCATTCCTTCGACGGCAAGTACATCATCACGAAAGGCTCGCACGATATCGGCGCAGGGTACAAGATGGGCGTCGATTTGAGGAGGTGCCTCGATGGATATTAACTTCTCAAAGATCATCCGCGTCGGCAAGGTTTCCTCCACGAATCCGGCGGCGATGACCGTGAGGGTGACGTTCCCGGACGAAGCGGGGCTGGTGTCCGACGATCTCCACGTCCTCTGCCAGGGCTCGAAGTCGGACAAGGACTACTGGATGCCGGACGTCGGCGAGCAGGTTGTCTGTATCTTCCTGCCGAACGGGAGGAACACGGGGTACTGCCTCGGGACGTTCTTCAGCAAGACGGACGCGCCGCCGGCGGGGGCGGGGCAGACGAAAAGAATCATCAAACACAATGGCGACCTTGATATTGAATGCACCGGAAATGTGCGAATCAAGGCCGCCAATATTTATTTGAACGAGTAATCGTGAAATCCGCAAGCGCTTGCGGATTTCACGATTACTCGTTCAAATAAATATTGG
>JAGAZS010000307.1 GCA_017939945.1 Schwartzia sp. (in: firmicutes) | reverse complement strand
TAGAAATTCATTCTTTTGACATGGAAGGAAACACAAAAAAACTGACGCAAGGGATTTTTCCCAAGCGTCAGCTTTTCATTTCTTTTTTTCAGGTCGCGCCCACATAAAGCGTGCGCACCATGATGTTGACTTCCTGCACAACCATGCCGGTGATGCGCTCGATTTCCTCTTTGACCATTTCCTGCGTCTGATGGATCAGCGTCGGAATGTGCTTTCCGTAACGCAACACCACTTCCAGCGAAACCTCGATGCCCTGGTCCTCGTCGCCGTCCTTCAGGTGATGCACCCGAATATGCGCGACCTTGTTGACATAATCCCTTTCGCCCACAAACTGCTTGACGATGGACTTGATCACCGAGTCGTCGATAATCAGCTTGCCGTAATAGCTGAACACCGGCCGCACGATCGACTTCTCGCCCAACTTTCGCCGCGGACGCGCAGAGGAGCGATGGAAGAAGGACTGGAGCGGGTCGACCAGATAGCCGGAAAAATGCGGCTTCAGCTCGATGGTCGGCACCGGGATGATATGCTTTCCTTCTTTCAGGCGATGATAGGCCGCCTTCTTCATATCGGTCTCGGACGCGATGTCCTCGATGCGGATGACGCGGCTCGCCGGCGGCAGCCGCAAGATTTTCGCGATCTTGTGGATCATGTTTTCCGAAGTCGCGAGAATCAGCACGCGATTCGGCGCTTCCTTTTGCAGCGCCTCCCGTGCTTCCTCCGCGTGCCCGGGCAGGATGAAAATTGCCCGGCGCACCGCCATGATGCGGCTTTTCTCTTTTTTGGCCGAACTGCCCGCGATAATCTTGCCGTCCTTGATCAAAAGGCCGTCGTCGATAATCACGTCCGCTTTGTACTGATTTGCAACCAGGATCGCCCGATGGCTCTTTCCGGTCCCGCTGGGGCCGACCAACGCAATGACGTCCATCACACTCACCTGCCAAAAAATATTTGCTGAAGTGGTTCAATTTTGCGGCGGATGGAATAACGGCGCCGCGAGCTCGTCATCCACGACGAACACTCCAAGCTCCGACGGCTCGCGCTGCGGAATCCCGTGGAAATCCGAGCCGCCCGTGACGCGCAGTCCGCGCGCCTTCGCCATCGCCAGATACCGCGCCGTATCTTCCTCGTCATGCCGCGGATAATACGCCTCGATACCGCCGAAATCCAGCTCCAGCATCCGCTCGACAATCTTGTCGTCCTTCACGAGCTTCGGATGCGCGAGTACCGGCACGCCGCCCGCGTTCCGGATCAACGCCACCGCCTCCTCCGGTTCGAGGCGATAATGCGGCACATACCCCGGCTGCCCAAAATCCAGCAGCTTCTCGAAGGCATCGCGGATAGACGAGACCAAACCTTTTTTCACCAGCGCCCGCGCTACATGCGCCCGCCCGATGGACTTGGACGTCCCCGCAATCTGCAGGACGTCGGACTCCGTGATGTCATAGCCCAACCCGTGCAGTTTTCCCACCATCGTGGAAAAGCGTTCCCATCGGGACTCCGCAATTTCCGTCACTTTTTCCGCCAATTCCTGATTGTAAATGTCGAAATCGTAGCCGAGAATATGGACGTCATGCTCGTCCACCTCGCAGCTGAACTCGATTCCCGGAATGATATGCAAGGTTTTCGACGGATAAAGTCCTTGCTCGTACAGGTGCCGTATCCCGTCCACCGTGTCGTGATCGGTAATCGCAAGATACGAAAGCCCTGCCCCCTTCGCCGCGGCGACCAGTTCCTCCGGCGTGAGGCGCCCATCCGAAAAACTCGTATGGGTATGTAAATCGCTTGCCATAAGCCCGCTTTCACTTCCTGTTCCGTTTTGAAGAAACACCAAACAAGCCCGCATCCCTGCGGCCTTTTTACAAAAATATCTGACAACTAGCTAAAGTATTATATCATATTCCCGACGCATTCGTCAAAAAATATGAAACATCCCGAAACAAACGATCTAAACGTCTTCCTCCCGGATCTGGATCCGCTCGATTGCCGTCGCTTTTCCCGTCCCGTCATCGACTGCCAGCAAGACGGCCGAATAAACCGCGGGGCCGTCGGCGACCTCGAATCGAGCGGGCATCCCCGTCGTCGTCTTCGCCAGCACCGGTTCCTTCGTAAAACCGATGACGGAGTTCCACGGACCGACCATGCCGAGATCGGAAATGAACGCCGTGCCGCCGGGCAGAACGCGCTCGTCCGCCGTCTGCACATGGGTATGGGTACCGACAACCGCCGCAATGCGCCCGTCGAGATACCAGCCCATCGCCATTTTCTCCGAGGTAGATTCCGCGTGGAAATCCAGGAGCAGCACATCGCACTCGCCGGAAAGCTCCCGCAGCAAATCTTCCACGCGCTGGAACGGACAGTCCAGCTCCTGCATAAACGCGCGCCCCGAAAGGTTCATCACGCCGACATTCTTTCCACGGAGCGGATAGACGCAGGCCCCCTTACCGGGAACGCCCGTCGGGTAATTCGCCGGACGCAGCAGGTACGGCTCGTCGTCGATAAACTGAAGGACTTCTTTCTTGTCCCAGATATGATTGCCGCCGGTCACGACGTCCGCGCCACCCAGCAAGAGCTCGTCCAGCGTCTTCTTCGTGACTCCCCTGCCCTCGGCGGAATTCTCCCCGTTCACGACGACAAGGTCGGCTTTTTTCTCCTGCCGAAGCTTCGGCGTATATTTGGCAAAGGCCGCCCTGCCCGGGCGGCCTATTACGTCTCCAACCATTAAAATTCGCAAAACCATTTCCTCACTTATTGAATACCAAGACCCGGCCTTCCTCGCGGATGCCGATCATGCGGTTCGTCCCGCGCGAGATTTTCAGCGTGCCGATCATGTGGTCGATGGCATTTTCATGGGCTGCAAGATCGAACTCGAAATCGTCGGGCCGGCTGTCGGGATCGACAATCAGCGTCTCCCCGAACCGCTCCCGCATAATCGCCGAAATCATGCTGATCTCGCCTTGCGAGATTGTGCGGATATCGCGGATGACATGGAAGAACGCCGTATGCCCCTGTCCTTCGAGATATATTTCGATGCGCCCATCGTCGAAGCCCTCGATGCTGTGATAGGTCAGGATGCTCTCGCGGATCAGCTCCCCCGCGCTCTCATACTCCTGACGCGGCGGCACTTCCTGCAGCGCGAAGGAAAAATGCAGCGCATCCTCCTCCGGCTCGTAGCTGATCGTGCCAATCTCAGGGTAGCACACCAAAATGGACACCAAGAGATTGATCCCGTCGATATTGGGTTTCTTTTTGCGGCCAAACTGCATGACTACCCCTCCTTTACCATATCGCTCCTGCGCAAAACCTTATTTCGCGTAATCGACAACCCGCGTCTCGCGGATGACCGTTGCCTTGATCTGGCCCGGATATTCGAGTTCCGCTTCGATCTTCTTGACAATATCGTGCGCCAACGCGATGGACGCCACATCGTCCACCTTGTCCGGCTTCACCATGATACGGACCTCGCGGCCCGCCTGAATCGCGTAGCAGTTGTCCACGCCGTCGAAGGACTTCGCGATTTCCTCCAGACGCGTCAATCGTTTCAGATACGTCTCGAGACTCTCGCGGCGCGCGCCCGGACGTGCCGCCGAAATGGCGTCCGCCGCCGCGACCAGCACGGCCTCCACTGTCGTCGCTTCTTCGTCTCCGTGATGCGCGGCAATCGCGTTGATGACCTCCGCGGACTCGCGATGCTTGCGCGCAATGTCCGCGCCGATCGTCACATGGGTCCCGTCGCTCTCATGGTCGATGGCCTTGCCGATATCGTGCAGAAGACCGCCGCGCTTTGCCAGCGCGACGTCCACGCCCAACTCCGCCGCCATGACGCCCGCGAGCTGCGCAACCTCGATGGAATGGTTCAGCACGTTCTGCCCGTAGCTCGTGCGATAACGGAGCCGTCCCAAAAGCCGCACCAGCTCCGGATGCAGCCCGTGGACGCCCGTATCGAAGGTCGCCTGTTCTCCGGCTTCCTTGATGCGTTGGTCGACCTCGCGTTTCGCCTTGTCCACCATTTCCTCGATCCGGGCCGGATGGATGCGGCCGTCCGTAATCAGTTTTTCAAGAGCGATACGCGCGATTTCGCGGCGCACCGGATCGAAGCCGGACAGGATGACCGCCTCCGGCGTATCGTCAATAATCAAATCGATGCCCGTCAAGGTTTCCAGCGCGCGGATATTGCGCCCTTCGCGGCCGATAATGCGGCCCTTCATCTCGTCGTTCGGCAGCGCGACGACGGAAACGGTGGTCTCCGCCACCTGGTCGGCGGCGCAGCGCTGAATGGCCTGCGACACGATATCGCGGGCGCGCTTGTCCGCCTCGTCCTTCGCCTGCTGCTCGTACTCCTTGATCATCATGGCCTTCTCGTGGCGCATTTCCTCTTCCGCCTCGGCCATCAGCATCGCTTTCGCTTCTTCCGTCGTCAGCTTCGAGATACGCTCCAGCTCCGCCTTCTGCTTTTCATGCATCTCGGCGGCGCGGCTGCGCTCCTCCTCCAGCGACGCGTCCTTCGCGATCAGCGCCTCTTCCTTCTTTTCCAGCGTCTCCAGCTTCCGGTCCAGATTCTCTTCCTTCTGCTGGATGCGGCGCTCCTGACGCGCCAGCTCGTTCTTGCGTTCTTTCGTATCCTTGTCGAGACTCTGCCGCATCTGGTGGATTTCTTCCTTCGCTTCGAGCACGGCCTCTTTCTTTCTGGCCTCGCCCGCCGCCTCGGCTTTCTCCACGATGCGCCGCGCCTCTTCCTCGGCGGAGCCGATCGCTCCCTCCGCCTGTTGCTTGCGTACATAATAACCGCCCCCCGCGCCGACTATGAGCGCGAGTGCGGACGCCAATATCAATTCTATGATACTATGCGCCTCCCTTTCGTTCATTTTTTCTGTGCCTTTCGGCATGTTTTTGCTGTTTATGTATCACTTTGAATGTGGCAAAGCTATACGAGTTTATTTTATATTGTTTTCATTGGAGTGTCAAGGAAACGACGAACTACGTCTTTTTTCCTCTATATTCGCTGCAAATAAAATGCTACAATAAGAATATATATTTTTTATAACGGAGGAGAACAACATGAAAGCAAACTGCGCGGACTGCAAGAGCCACGCCTGCTACACGAAGGGCGTCAACTGCACGGGCGTCGACCGGGCCGAAGCGATCGCGGCCTACACCGAGGAGGAGCGGAAGCTGATGGAGGCCGCCGCCTATGTGGAAGGCACCTTTTACAGCAATATCACGCGGCTGGAAGAGACGGCGGAATTCGCTAAGAAAATGGGGTACAGGAAGCTCGGCATGGCGTTCTGCATCGGGCTGAACGCCGAAGCGCGATACATCGCGAAATTTTTCCGTCAAAAAGGCTTCGAGTTTTACAGCGTCTGCTGCAAGACCTGCAGCGTCGCAAAAAAGGAGCTGGGATTGAAGCAGGTCAAGCCGGAGCTCGACCATGAGGCCATGTGCAACCCGAAAATGCAGGCGCGTTTCCTCGCCGAGAATGGCACGGAGTTTTTCATCGCCTGCGGTCTCTGCGTCGGCCACGACGCGATCTTCAACGGGAGCTGCCCCGGCCCGGTGACGACGCTGGTGGTCAAGGACCGCCTGCTGGCCCACAACCCGCTGGGGGCGATCTACTCCCGCTACTGGAAGCGGAAGCTCGGCATCATGGATGAAGGGGAAGTATAAAAAGGAGGAAAACAATATGCTGGAAATCGGAACCAAGGCGCCGGACTTCGCGCTGCCGGACCAAAACGGGAAAACGCGCACCCTCAAGGAATTTCGCGGACAAAAAGTGATCCTGTATTTTTATCCGAAGGACATGACCTCCGGCTGTACGAAGCAGGCCTGCGGCTTTGGCGAAAAATATCCGCTGTTCCAGGAAAAGGGCGCGGTCGTC
>JAGAZS010000306.1 GCA_017939945.1 Schwartzia sp. (in: firmicutes) | reverse complement strand
CTTCGGATCTACGCCGTATTTGCCCGCCGCCTCTTCAATGGCCGGCAAGTAAGCGCTGTCCTGCGGGACGGAAAGCGGCAACGTATTCGTTCCGCTTTCGGCAGACGCTGGCTTCTCTTCGCCCTTCGCCCTCTGCGTACTTTGCGAAGGCGACTGTACAGGAGCAGCGTTATTGCCGCCGCGATTCGGCGTTTTCGATTTGATCTCATCCTTCAGCATTTGGCTGAAGCTCGCCGCGCCGCCCCTTGGCCGACGCATCCCGATTTTATATTCTATATCCTCGATTCTGTTGACTACGGCGTTGACCGACGAAAAATCCATTACGCGCCCGCCTTTCTCATATAAAGCTGAAGCCCGATTTCGTCGAGCATCTTGTTTTCCTCAAACAGTAGCTCGTCCTTGTATTGCTGCAGCCGCTTTTCTTTGAGCTGCTCGATGCTTTTGAGCTTCGACATCATTGCCAGAAGCTCCTTGAGCCGCTGCTGCCGCGCATTTTGCGCCTCCAATATGGTCTGCTGCTGCTGCTCGATCTGCTGGCGTTTCCAGTTCACATAACTGGTGAAGGTCATAACGCGGCCGACGCTGATGCGCTTGCCCGCTTTCGTCTGCTCCGCGTATTCCGCCTGGACCTTCTGCATATCCTGCAGGTATTCCGCCAGCTTGGCCCGCGCTTCTTCCAGCGCGCGTGTCGCCTCCGCAAAGCGGCGCTCCGCGTCCTCTTTTTTCCGGCGCGTGACGCCCAAGAGTGTTTCTAGCTTAAAGCGAAACTTCTTCATACGTCACCGCCCCTTCACGCTGTCAAATGCTTTCCAGTGTCTTTTTCATTTCCTCGAAGCTGGAGACCTCAAAGACGCCCTGGCATAGGAAGTCGTTAATCGCGTCGATTTTCTGGATGGCCTCGTCGATCCGCTTGCTGGAGCCTTTTACGTAAGCGCCGATATGGATCAAATCCTCGGCCTCCTTGTAGACCGCCATCAATGCGCGCATGTGCTGCGCCGCCTCGCGATGTTCCTTCGTCACCACGTCGGTCATGACACGGCTGACGCTGGCCAGGATGTCGATGGCGGGAAAATGGTTCTGCGCGGCAATCGCGCGGGAAAGCACGATATGCCCGTCAAGAATGCTTCGCACGGCGTCGGCAATCGGTTCATTCATATCGTCCCCGTCGACGAGGACGGTGTAAATGCCGGTAATCGAGCCGCGTGCGCTGGTGCCCGCGCGCTCCAAAAGACGCGGCAACAACGCAAAAACAGACGGAGTATAGCCCCGCGTAGCCGGCGGCTCGCCGATGGTCAGCCCGACCTCGCGCTGCGCCATCGCGAATCGTGTGACGGAGTCCATCATCAATACGACGCGCCGTCCCTGGTCGCGGAAATATTCGGCAATAGCCGTGGCGGTCATCGCGCCTTTTATGCGGACCAGCGCGGGCTTGTCCGACGTAGCGACGACGACGACGGAACGCTTCAGTCCTTCCTCACCGAGATCGCGCTCGATGAAATCGCGAACCTCGCGGCCGCGCTCGCCGACGAGGGAAATCACGCTGATATCCGCTTCCGTATTGCGGGCAATCATCGAAAGAAGCGTCGATTTGCCGACGCCGCTGCCCGCCATGATGCCGATACGCTGGCCGGAGCCGAGGGTAATCAGCCCGTCGATGGCCCGCACGCCGACATACAATGAATCCTTGATGCGCGGACGCTGCAAAGGATCCGGCGGCTCGGCGTGGAGCGGGTACTCCGTTCGCGAAAGAATCGGCCCTTTGCCGTCCATCGGGTTGCCGAGTCCGTCCAGAACGCGACCCAAAAGCTCCATGCCCACCTTGACCTGCAATGTCTTTTGCGCCGAGATGACTTCGCAGCCGGGCCCGATGCCCTGCATCTCGCCGATCGGCATCAAGAGTACAAGCCCCTCACGGAAGCCGACGACCTCCGCCGGGATCGGCGCGACATTCGGGAAGCGCGATTTGATATAGCAAAGTTCGCCAAGGCTGACGTTCGGTCCCTTGGACTCGATGACGAGACCGATGACCTGCGTGACCTTGCCGCTCATCTTGATGGACTCGGTGTCCTCAATCGCGCGGGAAAATTTCTTCAGATTCAGTTCCATCATTTCATGGCGTCCTGTATGGATTTTCGGATCAACTCGAGCTGCGTCGAAAGCCGCGCGTCCACATTGCCGTTCGGCGTCTCAATGACGACGTCGCCCACTTTGAGGTTTTGGTCGGAATGCACTTCCAAAAGAGCCTGCCCCTCAAGCAGCCCCTGGAACTCCGAACGTCCCATCAACACAAGATCATAGCTTTCCGGCGCGACGCGGATATGCACCTCGCTCTGGTCCTTGACCTTCATCAGCGCCGTCCGAACCAACGGAAGAATGATGGTCGGCACGTCGAGGAAATGCTGAGGCAGCACATGGTCGGCGATCTCCATCGCCAGCGTGGCGATTTCGTTCTCCGCGCCCTGCACATATACGCGGCATTCCTCTTTCGCGTCCGCCAGCGTTTTCTCCGCCTTCGCGTTCGCGTCGAGGATCGTCTGCTTTTCTTCCTCGCGAATCTGCCGAATGCCTTCTTCGCGCCCTTCGGCAAGGCCTTTCTCGTGGCCTTCCTTTTTGGCGTCTTCCATGATATGACGCGCCTGTTCATGGGCGTCGTCAAGAATCGCTTTCGTCTCCTGCTCGGCGTTCGCGCGCATGACGGCGCAATCCGTCTTCGCCTTGGAAAGCATGTGTTCCGCATCTTTCTTTATAGCGTGGCACTCCGCCATCATGGCTTCGCGGGCTTTTTCCGTCTCCGCCTTCGCCTCGGCGATTTCCTTTTCCGCGGCGGCCTTCTCTTCAGCCATAGCTACAGCCGCAGCCCCCCGCATGGTCGCGATTTCTGCTTCCAGCGCTTCCTTTTTGTGCTGCAGCGACGAAATCACGCCCATCGTTTCCTCTGCGGAAAGTTGCTCGTCCTCAGCGTCCTTCTTGTTTACGCTTTCTTTCGGCGGCGGTGGCGGCGGAGCCTCGATGATATACGGCTCTTCATTAACGGAGGCTTTGATGATCTTAGACAATCATTTCTTCTCCCTTTCCGCGTGCGACAACAATTTCGCCCTTGTCCTCCAGGTTTCGGATGACGTTGACGATTCTCTGCTGCGCTTCCTCGACGTCGCGGATCTTGACCGGCCCCATGAACTCGATTTCCTCGCGCAGCATATCCGCCGCACGGGAGGACATATTCTTGAAGACCTTGTCGGCAACCTCTTTCGGCGTCGCTTTCAGCGAGAGCGACAAATCCTTGTTGTCGACATCGCGCAAAATCCTCTGGATGGAACGGTCGTCGATCATGACGATATCCTCGAACACGAACATGAGCTTCTTGATTTCCTCGGTGAGCTCCGGGTTGTCGACTTCGAGGGTCTCAATGATCGCTTTCTCGGACGTGCGGTCGACGCGGTTGAGGATCTCGACGATAGCCTTGACGCCACCAGCCGTCGTGAAGTCCTGCGTGACGAGTGCGGAAAGCTTGCGTTCAAGGACGCGCTCGACTTCGCGGATGACGTCCGGCGAAGTGCGATCCATTTCCGCGATGCGCTTCGCGACGTCAGCCTGCTTGTCCGAAGGCAGCGCGGTCAAAATCATCGCCGCCTGATCGGAATCGAGGTAAGCCATGACCCGTGCAATCGTCTGCGGGTGCTCGTTCTGGATAAAATTCAAAAGCTGGGAAGGGTCGGTCTTCCGAAGGAAATCGAAGGGCCGAACCTGAAGGCTCGT
>JAGAZS010000305.1 GCA_017939945.1 Schwartzia sp. (in: firmicutes) | reverse complement strand
TGGGGCTTTTGTTCCCCTGCGCGTCCGCCGCCGACCGCGATCTTCCTGTGCTGCGCGTCGGCTATACCGATGTGCCCGGATATATTTCCAAGGGCGAGGACGGTTATTTTCGCGGCTTTCTTTACGATTACCTGGAAGCCATCGCCATTTATGGCGGCTATCGGTTTGAGTATATCGAAGCGCAGCCGACACAGTGCGTGGAAAAATTGCGGCGCGGCGAAATTGACCTGATTGCCGCACTGCCGGACGAAGGAAACGTAATGCCCGGCCTCGCCACCATGCAGCATGCAATCACTTATTCCCCCATCGGAGTCACCAGTCGCCCGGAAAAAACTTTGGCGCCCGGTCAGGGACTCCGGATCGGATACACGTCGTTCATCTGCTCGGAGCAGGATATCCTCTCCTCACTCCATTCCTACGAGCTGCATGAAGGCGATGACTTCGTGCTGGTCCCCGCCGAAAGATTCTTCCAAATCATTACCATGTTCAAGAACGGGGAAATCGACGCTTTCGTGGACGCCGCCGTCTATCACGGCACGGAAGCCCCGATGAACGCCTATCTGTTCACGAAGCGTTTTTCCATCGCCACACGCGCGGACCATACCGAAATCCGTGATAATATCAACCGCGCCATCGAGAAACTGATGCTGCTCAATCCCCATATCCGGGGCCTGCTTTACGCAAAGCATGCCGGACAACACGGCTCCCCGCTGCTCCTGACGCGCGAGGAAAAAGAATATCTGGCGGCGCATCCTGTCATCTCCGCCGCCGCATCGCCGGGGCAAAAGCCGTACACCTATTTCGAGAACGGAAAAGCCAAGGGTATCATCGCCGAAATCATGCATCTTATGGAAAAAGATCTCGGCATCCGCTTCGACATCCTCGAAACGCAAAACAGCGGCGAGCTGATGCAGCTGCTGACCAAGGGCGAGGTCGAGTTTGTCACCGACTATTACGCCGATCACAATTGGGGACACATGCACAACGCCATTTTGACGTTTCCTTATCTCACTATCAACTATGTGCCGGTTATGCGGCGCGACCGCCACGTGCCGCAAGAGCCCCTCGTAGCCTGCGTCAAAAGCCATTTTTATACCCATGAGTATACGGAAAAAAAATATCCGGCAGAACAGCGCGTGTATTTCGACACCGTCAATGAATGCATGGACGCGGTCAACCGGGGAGCCGCGGATGTGACCTTCCTGAAAGCGATCACCGCAGCGCATGATATCGAGCAAGGCAACTACCTGAATCTGTACACCAACGGCAGCGTCGTCTTTTCTCATCAGGTATCCCTCGCGGTCAGCGAAACCGCCGACCCCCGCCTCGTCCAGATCCTGAACAAGGAAATCAACCATCTCGGCCAAGCGCCCATCGAGGAAATCATGACGCGCAACATGTTCGACGTGGAACAGAACCACAGCTTGAAAGCGTACATCGCAAAGAATCCGTTGCAATCCATCGCCATCCTCGCGGCATTGCTGCTTTCCGTCATCGGCGTCCAGACGTATGTGATGAAAATGCGCCAGCGCGCGGCAAAAGAGGCTTACCATATTTCCCACACGAACCCCCAGACCGGGCTTCCGAATGTCCGCTGGTTCGAGGAAAAAGCGCCGCGCCTGTTCAAAAAACACGCGAAAGACCGCAAGGCGGGCAAGCTGTTCGTCATGGTGCTCAGCACCCAGCGCATCGACCTCCTGAAAGCAACAGTAAACCCGAAAGCGGTGGCCGCCGGTATCCGCGAGCTGGTCGAGCGGGTCCGGGAACGCAACCCGTGGATACTGCTCGACGGCCTATCCTCGGAGCTGACGCATCTTTACGTTCTTGGCCGTTTGGAAGAAGACATGACACTCCACAGCGCGGCCAAGAAATTCGCCGCCGACACAGCGCTCTTGTCAAGCCAAGGCTATGACATCCATATGCAGTATCATTTCGGTCTTTGCAGCGTGCCTGCGTCCGACGAAATTCCCGCCATTTCCGCCTTGATGGCGGACGCGGATACCGCCCAGATGGAAGCGATTGAAAGAGGCGACATGATTGGCGTCTATGACGAAAAGCTCCAAAAAAAGCGGCTGCAGCAAAAGATGGTGGAAAAACTGATGCAAAAAGCTTTGGCGGGCGGAGAATTCCAGATTTGGCTTCAGCCGAAATACGACATCCGCACCCGCAAGATCATCGGCGCGGAAGCCCTGACCCGCTGGCAAAGTCCTGAACTCGGCTTCGTGATGCCGGGGCTGTTCATCGATGTATTCGAGAAAACCGGCTTTATTCTCGAATTCGATTACCATATTCTTGACGCCGTCTGCCAATTGCAAAAGCGGCGCATTGAGGAAGGCAAGCCCGTCATCCCGTTCTCGGTCAACCAGTCCGGTTTGCATATCCGCGAGCCCGGCTACCTTGACCGCCTGCGAGAGATTTTCGACCGCTACCATCTGCCATCCGGCGCCATCGACCTTGAGATCACGGAAACGGCGTTTGTCGATTTCGACACGCAGGACGGAAAGGAAAATTCCTCGACGATCATCGCAGCCATGAAAGAAATGGGCTGCACCGTCTCGATGGACGATTTCTGCACCGGTTACTCGTCCATAGCGATGCTCCAGCATCTCGACATGGACGTCATGAAAATCGACCGGGCCATGCTGCTCGCCTCCGAGGCGTCCAGCCGCGGACAGAAAATCATGCGCCGCGTCGTGGCTCTCGGCCACGATCTCAATATGCTGGTGCTCTGCGAAGGCGTCGAGACAAAGGAACAGGAACAGTTCCTGCTCGAAAACGATTGCCATTACGCGCAAGGCTTCCTGTTCGGAAAGCCGATGCCCGCCGAAGAGTTCTTTGCCTTCGCCGACAAGCTGGAATCGGAAGTCGCGTAAATCCATTAACGCAAAAATGACTGCCGCAAGAAGAGTTTTCTTCCCGCGGCAGTCATTTTTTGTAATCATGATTTTTCCCGCATTATTTTGAAACCATTGCGCTGCAAAGGATTTCGCCTTTTTCGTTTTCGGCCAAAAATTTTTGAAGTAAAAATTTTTTACTCTTTCACTCCTATTTTTTTGCACCTGATGTTGCGGCTTTTCCAGCCTGCCATGCGTCGACAAGCTCCTTCGCCGCTTTTTCCGGATCCGGCGCGCCTGCCACCGCGCTGACGACGAAGAAGCCGTCCACGCCCGTTTTTGCCAGCGCGGGAATGTCCGGCAGCTTCACGCCGCCGCCAACGACAACGGGAATCTTGCTGACACGGGCGAGTTCCTCGATTTCCTCGAAGCTCCGCGTTATGATATTTCCCTGCGCGTCGCGCCCGCAGTCCGGCTTCGTCGCCGTCTCGTGCAGCGGTCCCGCGCCGAAATAATCGATCGCGCTCGTGTCCGTATCGCGCACATAGGCAAGCAGTTCGTCCGTCCTAGCGGAAAGACCGACCACAGCTTCCTCGCCGAGATAAGCGCGGCAGATTTCCGGCGGTATGTCCGATTGGCCGACATGGACGCCGTCCGCCTTGATTCCCATTTTCCGCGCAGCCAGCACTACGTCGAGCCTGTCGTCCGCGAGAAGCGCGACGTGCTCCGAAACGCCCGCCGCCCTGATTTCTTCCGCCGCCTCTCCGAGCAGTGCAATCATTTCCCGGGCGCTTGCCTCCTTCGAGCGAATCTGCACGCAGGAAAATCCCGCTTTCAGAGCCGCGCGGACTATTTCGCGCACGGGACGCCCTTCGGTATTTTCCGGCCCGACGACGAGATACGCCGAAATGTCGAGAGCTTCGCGCATGGTCTTGCCCATCACTTGCCGCCCTCCAAAATCTTCTCGACGACTTCGGTCTTTTTGTGCATCATGTCGGTATGACCGGGGCGCACGTCCGCCTTCAGCACGACTTCCGTGCGGATTCCCTTTTCCGCCAGCACGAAGGTTGCGTCCTTGACCACGCGCATCACTTCGTCCCATTCGCCCTCGATTTCGGTGAACATCGAATTTGTCCGATTCGGCAGCCCCGACGCGCGGATCACGCGAATGACCTCCGCCACCTCCGCCGAAAGCTCCTCGCCCGTTCCGCAGGGCGCCACCGCCAAAGCGACCAATACGTTCATTTCATATTCTCCTTACTTTCCAACCGTTTCCAACGCAAATGACTGCGCTCCCACGTCCTCAGGCGTCGCCTGATACAACGCGTCGAGGAACGCGACCTGGAAGCTCGCCGGACCATTCGCGTCCTTTTCCGCTATCGCGCCGGCAAAATCAAAAATCGCCGTCGCGGTCAGCGCGGCCACGAAAGGCGATGCGACGCAGGCGTAGATTGCCGCCACGCCGCCGAGGGAACAGCCGGCTCCGGTAATCATCGGCAAGAATTTCGAGCCGCCCTCGACCAGCGCAACGATTTTTCCGTCCGTCACAAGATCAGTCGGACCCGATACGGCTACCGCGCCGCCCGTATGGCGTGCAAGGGAGATCGCCGCCGTCCGTGCCGCCTCCACCGAGTCCGTCGAGTCGACGCCGCGAACGCCGCCGGACTTTTTCCCTGCGTCCAGCTCCCAAAGCTCCGCCATCGCGATAATCTCCGAAGCGTTGCCACGGATAATTGTCGGCACTTCCGCACGGAAGCCGCGCAACAGGCTCGTCCGAAGACCGCCGATTCCGATGCCCACCGGATCGATGACCCACGGCTTCCCCTGCTCCGCCAGAGCCTTCACTGTGCGCGGCAACGTTTCCGCGTAAACGGGAAGCATCGTTCCCATATTGATGTACATAGCGCCGCCAAGCGCCGCCATCGCCTCGCCTTCGTCCGCGAGGTAGACCATCGCCGCCGAGCCCCCGACGGCGAGCTGAGCGTTTGCCACCAAATTGATCGTCACCGTGTTCGTGATGGACGGCGCCATCGGATTTTCCTTCCGGACACGGCGCACAGCCTCCCGGATTTCGCGCCGCAAGCTTTCTTTCGTCGTCTTCGTCGTCTTTTTCATATTCAGTCTTCCGCCGCCTCCGCATGTTCCTTTCCTTCGCCGAACAGGGCTTTCGCGAAATCCTCGGCGACAAACGGGCGCAAATCGGCGATGCCCTCGCCTACGCCGATCCATTTGATCGGCATATTAAGTTCATCCTTGATCCCGATGACAACGCCGCCCTTCGCCGTGCCGTCCAGTTTCGTCAGCACGACGCCGGTGATCGGCGCGGCCTGCGTGAACAGCTTGGCCTGGCTGACGGCATTCTGCCCGGTCGTCGCGTCCAGTACCAGCAGCGTCTCATGGGGCGCGCCCGGAATCTCCCTCTGAATCACGCGGTTGATCTTTTCCAGCTCCGCCATCAGATTCGATTTCGTTTGAAGCCGCCCCGCCGTGTCCACAAGCAGGATATCGATGTTCCGAGCCTTCGCCGCCTTCACCGCGTCGAAGACGACGGCGGCAGGATCGGAGCCTTCCTCATGACGGATGAACTCCGCCTCACTCCGCTGCGCCCAGACTTCAAGCTGCTCGATAGCGGCGGCGCGGAACGTATCGGCGGCGGCAACCATGACCGATTTTCCGTAATAATGATAAAATGCCGAAAGTTTTCCGATGGTCGTAGTCTTGCCGGCGCCGTTGACGCCGATGACGAGGATGACCGTCGGCCCGTTGGCCGCCATACGCACGCCGGCGCCGCCCGCTTTCAATATCTCGGTAATGCGCGCCTCCAGGAACGGCTTCAAGTCCTCCGGCTTATTGATTGCCTTTTTCTTGATACCCTGCCGCACGTCCGACATCAGCTTGTCCGTCGTCGTGACGCCCACGTCGGCCATGATCATGATTTCCTCCAGCTCGTCGAGGAGGTCGTCGTCGATATCGGCATAGCCGATGATTGCTTTCTCGATTTTCGCGGTCAGGCTTTCCCGTGTCCGCGCCAAGCCTTTTTTCAGTCGATCAAAAAATCCCATTGCATTATCTCCTTGCTCTTACGCCGGTATATCTTCCAACTTCACGGATAGGATCTTCGACACGCCGGCGTCTTCCAACGTGACGCCGTACATAGTATCCGCCGATTCCATTGTTCCCTTGCGGTGCGTGACGACAACGAACTGCGTCTTTTCCGAGAAACGCTTGAGGAAACGCCCGAAATTTGCGATATTCGTCTCGTCCAGCGGCGCATCGATCTCGTCCAGCACCGAGAACGGCGCGGGACGCACCCGCAGGAACGCGAACAGCAGCGCGATGACCGTCAGCGCACGCTCGCCGCCGGAAAGCACCGAAAGGCTCTGCTGCTTCTTGCCGGGAATCTGCACGACAATCTCGACGCCGGATTCGAGGACGTTCTGCTCGTCCGTCAGGATGAGCTTCGCGTCGCCGTCCCCTCCCTGCCCGCCGAACAGCTCGATGAAAATGTCGTGGAACGCCTTTTGGATTTCCGTGAACGCCGCCTTGAAGGTCTTCGTCATGTCCGCGTCCAATGCTTGAATCAGCTGTTGGAAATTCTTTTTCGCGTCCTCGACGTCCTTCATTTGCTTTTTGTACGTCTCGTACTGCTCCAATACCTTTTGATGTTCCTCCACCGCGTTCGGGTTCACGGGTCCGAGAGCCATGATGTCGCGGTCCAGTGCGCGAATCCGCGAGCGCAGGGCGCTGGGAGCCATATCCACGGTCTGTTCCGCCGCCTCTTCCACGGTCAGCATATAGTCTTCTTCCAGCTTCTTCAGGCTTTGCTCGCGCTGGAGCGCAATTTTTTCCTTCTCTTTGTCGATTTCATGCAGCTGCCCGCTGAGTTCGTTCTGCTTCCGCCGCGCCTCTCGGATTTTTTCGTCCGTCTCCCGTCCGTCTTCCGCGCAGTCGACGCGCTGCTGCTCAAAAGCCTTGTAAGCTTCGTCAAGAACCGCATACACCTTGAACAGTGCCTCTTTTTCCTGTTTGAGTGCCTTTATCTGGTCCGTGCCGTCCGTCAGTCCGGCGAGCAGCTGCTCCGCCTCTTTCCGATTTGCCTCCAGTTCCTCCTTCAGCTTCCCGATCTCTTTTTCCTTGACGAGAACGGACGTCCGACATTGGAACGCTTTGTCTTTCAACGCGTTCAAGGTCTTCATCAGCCGATCCCGCGTCTGGATGTAATCGTCGGAGTCCTGCTGCAAATCATTGACCGTAGCCTTCGCGTCCTCCAGCTGTCGCTGGATCTCGCCCACATCGCCCGCAAGCGTGCGTACCTCCTGAACCATCTTGACGCGGTTCGCCTGCGCCTCCGCAAAGGTCGTCGCCGCGTGCTTGACGATTTCCTTCAATTCGTCGATGTGCTTGCCCGCGGTCTCCGTCTGCTTCGCAAGCGCTTCCCGCTCGGCGCGCGTCCCGCTCGTCTCGACGCGGACGTCTTCCAGTCGCTTTTTTCTTTGCTCCGACGCCTCATCCATCGTCCGGAGTTCCTCGCCCGCCGCCTCGTACTCGCGCTGCGCCACCACAATCTTTTCCTTCTTCTCCGTCAGGTCGCGCCCCAACGATTCCAATTCCCCGCGGCGGTTCAGATAACCCGTCTCGCTGCTCCGCAGGCTGCCGCCGGAAATCGAGCCGCCCGGATACAAAAGCTCGCCCGTCAGCGTCACAATCCGAAGACGATAGCCTTGCTTTTTCGCCACGGAAAGCGCGTGGTCCATCGTGTCTACCAGAAGCGTACGCGACAGCAGGAAATCAACGACCTTTTTGTATTCCTCCGCCGCGCCGACGACCTCATTCATATAACCGATCACGCCCGACAACCGGCGTACCTCTTCTTCCCGCCCGCCGCGCACCGTCAGCGTGGACAGCGGCAGAAACGTCGCACGTCCCGCTTTTCTGCGCTTCAGATATTCAATGGCGCTCTTCGCCGTATCCGTGTCCCGCGTTACGATATTCTGCTGGGCGCCGCCCAACGCCGCCTCCGCCGCCGTCAGGTACTCTTTCGGCACCTCGATCAGCTCCGCGACGGCGCCGCAAACGCCTTTGCGCCATCCCTCGTTTGCCATCAGCACCGCTTTCGGGGCATTGGCGAACCCTTCATAGGATTCCAGCGCCTGCTGCAGCATTTCACGCTTGCCTTCGGTCTGGTCGATATAGGTCTGTGCCATACGGATCGTCTGCTGACGTTCCCGTTGTTTTTTCTCGATCTCGCGCCGTTTCGTCTCCGACGTTTTTTGCGCTGCGAGCAATGTCCGCTCTTCTTCCGCCAGCGTGTCCAGCTTCCCGTCCAGCGCGGACAGTTTCTCCCGATCGTCCGCCAGTCGCTTTTCCCCTGCGGCAATCTCCTGTTCCTGACGTTCCTTACTTTCCTGCGTTGTCGTCAGATTGTTTTCCAAAACGCTCAATTCCGCGCGTCGGCTCGCAAGCTCGCCCTGCTTTTCTGAAAACCGGGTGGCAAGCGTTTCCGCCGCTTGCCTGCGCTTTTTCAGCTCCTCGGAAATCCGGTTCACGTTTTCCTGCGCCTCGCCGGATTTTTTCTCCGCGCTCTCCTGATCGGAAAGGACCTCCTTTTCCGCATCCCGAAGTTCCGTCAACGCCTCGTCCGCGTCCTCAATGTTCTTTTCCAGTTCTTCCCGCTTTTCCTTCAATCGCCGCTGGGTCTCGTCGCTGTTCTGGCGACGTTCCTCCAGCACCTTGATTTCCGTGTCCTTTTGATTGATTTTCTCCTGCTGGGCGCTGCGCTCTTCAAATTTCTCCCGCCCCGCCTGTTCCAGCTCTATCGTCTTTGTTGCCAGCGTTTCCTTTTCGGCTTCCAGCGTCGCGTTTTCCGTTTCCGCCGCCGTTTCCTGCTGACGGCATGCCTCAAAGCGCTCAGAAAGATCCTTTTCCTTCGTCCCCAGTTCCGCCTGCGCACGGTAAAGCTCCGTAATCTTGCAGCGGCGGAACTCGCCGTTCCAAAGATTAAACTGCTTCGTTTTTTCCGCCGCTTCCGCCAGCGGCCCAAGCTGCTCCGAAAGCCCCTGCTGAATGTCCCCGAGCCGAACGAGATTCTTTTCCGTCTCCTCCAGCTTCTTCATGGCCGAAACCTTGCGGTCGCGGAATTTCGTAATGCCCGCCGTCTCCTCAAAGAAAAGGCGCCGTTCCTCTGGGCGGCTGTTCAGCACCGCGTCCATCTTGTTCTGGCTGATGACACTGAGCCCGTCGCGGCCAAGCCCCGTATCCGCCAGCGTCTCGTAAATATCCTTCAGATGGCATTTCGTATTGTTCAGCAAAAATTCGCTGTCGCCGGAACGGAGGATCCGACGCGTAATCACGATCTCGTCGAAATTTCCGGGCAAATCCCCCTGGTTCAAAAGCGTCAGCGAAACCTCGGCGGCGCCCAAGGCGCGGCGCTCCGAGCTGCCCGCGAAAATGATGTCCTCGGTCTTCGTCCCACGAAGGTTCCGCACATTCCGCTCGCCCAGCACCCAACGAATCGCGTCCGTGATATTGCTCTTTCCGCTGCCATTCGGCCCGACAACAGCCGTCACGCCGTGGTCAAACTCAATCTCGATTTTATCCGCAAAGGATTTGAAGCCATGCGCTTCTAATCGCTTCAACTGCAATCTGTCCACCAACCTGTACATATTATCCGTAATATTTTACACTAAATCAGGACGCAATTCCACAAAAAAAACCTCCCTTTGCAGGAGGTTTTGATAAGTCATATAGCCACCTATTACAAAAGCCCGTGCATTTTTCCAATCTCTGCAATCTTCTCCGATGAGAATTTAGTCATTTCAGAAATAAACTCCAATGGTTGATGGGCACGCAACATTTCGCGCACAATTTCAATCTTGCCTTTCTCTATGCCTTTCTCTTCGGCAAGCTCGCGTTCTTCTTCGAGTTTCATTTCATAAGTCATATAGCCCACCCTCTCCTCTTCAATCGCTTTTACACGCACAATCTCATCGTCAATCTCGCGGACAAAGGCGTCGTCGCTGATTACACCGTTGACATAATCCAAGAACGCCTTGACATCCGGCGCAACGTCGTCTGCCGTCCCTATCGAATTGACAAAGACCTTCGTGGTCTTATCGTCAAGTTCCATTTTCGTATCCTCGACGCAAAGGTTTCGGAACGTATAGATGTGCCGCGACAGGCCGAAGGGATCGAAGGGACAAATGAAGATGATGTATGTCGTCGGAAGTGCCTTGTATTTCTGTCCTGCCGCCAATTGCTCCGAATCAATCATCGCCTGATAGTAACGCACTCTTTTCGCCAATTCTCCACTATCCGGCTGGCGTACCTGCATCTCAATCTCAAAAATCTCTCCGCTGCCCTCGACGTAAACGTCAAGACGGACGCCCTTGCTCTCGTACTTGGGCTTCACGGTCTTCTCCTCGTCGATGTAACGGATATCCGTCAGCTTGATATTCAGGATTTTCTCAATCATCGTCTTGCAGATGTGCTTTCTCCGCATGACAAGCTTGAACATATAATCATCCTGAATCGTCAGGTCTTCCCACGGCTTGATATTACCCATTCAGCCACCTCACGCTTTCGATTTCTTGACTATAATTATATCACACTTCTTATTATCTAGCACTGGAAGAGAACGTAAATAAAAAAGCCGCCACAAGGACGACTTTTTACGATCATCAAAGTCTCGGACGAAATATATAATTTCCTCCCTCGAAACTCTCAATCCGCTCATAGCCATATTCATACAGCAGACTTGAAACCGCCTCATAATGCTCGCCGAAAATCTCCACCCACAAAATCGGCTTATCTCGGCGAAGGGTTTCTCCCATCCCTTTCAGAACATGATATTCGAAGCCTTCCACATCCATCTTGACGAAATCGATTTTTTCCCCGAAATCGAAACTGTCAATTGCCTTCATCTCGATTCCATCGTCTGCCTCATGAAAAGCTGTCCCTCCCATGTTGAAAGGGTTATAAAAGCTCGTTTTTGCCGTCCCGTTTTTCTCTCCCAGCACACAGTTATAGCTTTGAACCGTTCCCTGTAGCTGATTCATCTCAACATTTTTCACCAGTACCTCATAGGTCACAGGATTCCCCTCGAAAGCATAAACTTTCTTGGCGTCGGCAACGCAAGCAAAAAACACCGTATGATTTCCGATATTTGCGCCGCAGTCCAAATAGACCATACCAGATTTCAGATATTTCCCCTTCACAGAACGCAACGATTGTTCCTCATAGAAATTCTTTTTCCGCATAATGCGCGATTGCAAAGAATCAGATCGTGCATACGGCAAATAGAGATGAATCTCTCTTCCTTCATATTGGAAATCCAGCACTGTATCTCCCTTTTTGTACTCCAAATAAAGAAAATTGGACGCAGTCGGGCTTTTGTCGGGAGAAAGGCTTTGATAAAACGCTTCCATTTCCTCCAATTCTTTGTGGACAGGATACAACGCAGCGCACAGCAATCTCCGGAAACAGCTGATGAGAAACTTGCCCCCGTAAGTATCGGAACCGAATTTTGTATGCGCACAACTTATTATTTCCTGCACAAATCGATTGTCCAGTATCTCCTGCTTTGCCGTTTTGTCCATAACATCCTCCAATATACTGCAATCACCACTAATGGCGATATAAAATTTCAGTACAGTCTATCATGGAAGGATTGTTTCACTCGGTTCATAAAACAAAATGTTATATAAATCAATATAACGAATTGTTTTAGATATACTTCCATTAGATTCTAAAATGGAAGGAACGCTGGAACAATGACGTTTCCCCGAATACGCGCTTTGCGCGAAGACAAAGACTTGCGGCAAAAAGATTTAGCCACCTATCTCTCCTGCTCGCAAGTGGCGTATTCCTATTACGAACTAG
>JAGAZS010000304.1 GCA_017939945.1 Schwartzia sp. (in: firmicutes) | reverse complement strand
CAGATCTGGTCCTTCTTGTTCCGAACGATGAAGAAAGGATGCTCCCGCTCATCGCGCCACTGCTTCAAATAAGAAAACAAAATCGCGTCGGAATCGTGGAGCTTTCCCTCGAACACGAAAAGGTACAAGTCATACTGCTCCGGATGAAATTCCTCCACCCAGCGCTCGACGGGAAAACGCGCCGTCCCGTAACCTGGCAGGTCATGAATGCGCAGCGTGCCGAACGCCGCCTCCTGCATGTCCACCGTCGTATCGGTATGCACGCCCGTCTCGAAAAGCTTTCGTCCGATCAGTTTATTGATAAGGCTGGATTTGCCCGCGCCCGGCTGGCCGACCAGCGCGATATGGACTTCCTCCTCCAGTTCCCGTTTCTTCTCTTCCCATTTCACCTGCATTTCTTCCTCGAGATTCATGGTTTCCCCTCCCTCGCAGATTTCTTTTCCAATCTTAACGGTTATCTGTGAAAAAAGCAAGGCAACGCGCAGGCTTTCATTTTTTCAAATTATGTTCGCTTGTTTCACATGAAACTTTTTTCGATTATTATTTCTCCCGCAAAAATTCCGAAACAAAAAACCGCGAAATCCTTGAGATTCCACGGTTTTTATAAATTGTGCAAAAATTACCATATCATATTCTATTGTTTCACGCAAAACATTTTTTTGAAAATCTCCACCAAAAAGCTCCGCGCTTTTAGTCTCGATACATCTTCCCCAACGGATTGTCCTTGAACAATGTCCCTTGCTCGATGTATCTATGTACCATTTTTTCCGACTTGTGCCTCGTCTGGCGCATGATGTCGAGAACTCCGATGTCGTGCTGGGCGGCGCTTGTCGCGAAGCCCCTTCTCAAGCTGTGGCCGGCAAATTGGCTTTCATCGAACCCCGCCATTCTTGCATATTTTTTTACGATCAACGCCACGGACTTATCTGAAAGAGGCGCGTCCCGAAGCTCCCCATTCCGCTTGAAGGCGCGGAAAAGCGGACCTGTCTTCAATCCCGCGCGGCTGATCCAATCCCTCACTGCACGGGCAGCGCAAATGGCGGCGTCCGGCGCAAAGGGAATCGCTACGCTGCTGCCTTTCCCTGTCTGGTCACCTTTCGCTCTCGGAATGAACACGACGAGTCCCTGCGGGGAAAACGTCAAATCCTCGACCTGTACGGCGACGAGCTCCGAGCGGCGAAACGCGCCCGCGAAGCCCAAAAGAATCAATGCACGATCACGGAGCGTCGGCAGGCTGTCGCCTTGAAAACAATCCGCCAGGAGCGGCAGCGTCTCCAGCAGGATTGGCGATTTACCGTGTTGGAAGGTTCCTTTCTCGCGCCGGATTGCCGCCACTGCCGCACGCACCATGCCGTCGTGGGCCGGATTCTTTTCGGCACTGAGCCCCGCCGCGATATGATTCTCAGAAATGGCCGTAACGCGGCGCGCAACGGTATTCGCCCGTGCGTTATCCGCCAAATCGTTGACATAGTTCACGATGGTCTCCGGCGCAGCGGGCAACGGCGTTTTCTCATGCGCCCTGCACCAGTCGAGGAAGTCCCGCCAATCAGCGTCGTAGGCCTTGACCGTATTCTCCGCCTTTGAGCGGTTCAGACGTCGTTTGCTTTTGTCCGAAAGCGCTTCGTTTTGCTCGATTGCCTGATTGTCCCGCAGAAAAAAATCTTCGCTCTGTTCCATGTTCTGCCCCCGTTCTCTTTTCTTCCATTATATAAAGCATGTTTCCTTTTTTCAATCTTTTCCTGCAAACCGTAGAAAAAAATGAATGAAAAAGAAGGATTTTTCGCGTCCATGTCAAAGTAATAAATAAGTATTATTTTGTTCAAGGGCAATCCGGCATAGTATTTATCTATGCAAGCCGAATTTTCAATCTCATGGCACAAGGGGGAAGCGCTGTGGAAAAACGGGAAAGCTTATGGGAGGCCTATCTCAGACGGGGACTGAGCCGCCGCAGCTTCATCAAAGGGTGCGTCGCATTGACGAGCCTGATGGGGCTTTCAACGGATATGGTCTCAAAAGTGGTCGAGGCGGCGGAAAAGAAGCCGCTGCCGGTCGTGATTTGGATGCATGGACATGAGTGTACAGGCTGCGACGAGGCGTTCATCCGCTCGGCGTCGCCGCTGGCGTCCGACCTTGTGCTGTCGAGCATCGCGCTGGAATACGACCATCTTTTGAGCGCGGCCTGCGGCGAACCGTTTGAGCATCATCTTGAAGAAACAGTCAAAAAATATTGGGGCAATTACATCCTCGCGGTGGAGGGCGCGATCTCGACGACGGACAACGGCGTTTACTGCATGTCCGGCGGCAAGCCCTTCGTCGACACGTTCCAGCGCGTCGCGAAAGGCGCGATGGCTATTATCGCCTACGGCACCTGCGCAGTGTCGGGCGGCATCCAGGGCGCGAAGCCGAACCCGACCGGGTCCAGCGGCGTCGGCCATTACACCGGTACGAAGCCCATCGTGAACGTGCCGGGCTGTCCGCCGATTCCCGAGGTCATGACCGGCGTGGTCATGCACGTAGCCCTGTTCGGCAAGCTGCCGCCGCTTGACAGCGAGAACCGCCCGAAGCAGTTCTTCGGAAACCGCATCCACGACACCTGCTACCGTCGTCCGTTCTTCGACGCGGGCATGTTCGCGGATCGCTATGACGACGCGGGCGCGAAAGCGGGCTGGTGTCTGTACCGCCTCGGCTGTCGCGGACCGGAAACTTACGCTTCCTGCGGAAACCTGCGCTGGTATCAGGGCATGAGCTATCCGATCCAGTCGGGCGCGGCATGCATCGGCTGCGCAAACAAGAATTTCTGGGATTCCGGCGCTTCCTTCTCGGAACGTCTGCCGAAATACGGCCCGCTGGGCGACGTCGACACCATCGGCGCGGGACTTGCCATCGCGTCAACGGCCGGCGTAGCTCTCCACGGCGCGATGAGCGTCATCCAGAAGCAAAAACGCGAAGCCGAGGAAGCCGAATCGAAGGGAGGAGCGCATAAATGAAGCATGTAACAGTTGATCCGGTCACTCGAATCGAGGGCCACCTGCGCGTCGAGATGACCGTGGACGAAGGCAGCGGAAAGGTTACCGACGCTCTTTCCAGCGGCACGGCTTGGCGCGGGCTGGAGTTAATAATGAACGGGCGCGATCCGCGCGACGCCTGGGCATACATCCAGCGCATCTGCGGCGTCTGCACGACTGCTCACGCGCTGGCTTCTGTGCGTGCCGTTGAGGACGCCCTCGGCATCAAGATACCGAAGAACGCGAACTATATCCGCAACATCATGGCTGCGTCGCTGACTGTGCAGGATCATATCGTGCATTTCTACCACCTGCACGCTCTCGACTGGGTCAGCCCCGTCGAGGCGCTGAAAGCCGATCCTGCCGCCACGGCGAATCTCCAAAACACGATTTTGAACACTTACCAACTTCCGTTCCGTGCGCCCGAGACCTCGGACACCGAGGCGTATCCGAAAGCGTTCCCGGAAGCTACACCTGCCTACTTCAAGGCCATCAAGGACAAGGTTCAGGCAATCGTTTCCAGCGGGCAGCTCGGCATTTTCGCCGCCCAGTGGTGGGATCATCCCGACTACCAGCTGTTGCCGCCGGAAGTCCATTTGATGGCGGTGGCCCATTATCTCGAGATGCTCGACAAGCAAAAGGATCTCGTTACGCCGCATGTCGTATTCGGCGGCAAGAACCCGCATCCTCATTACATCGTCGGCGGCATGCCCTGCTCGATTTCCCTCGAGGACGGCAACGCCCCGGTCAACACGGCACGTCTTGCAATCGTCGACCGCGCCATCAATCTCGGACGCACGCTGTCGAATACTTTCTATCTGCCCGACCTGCTCGCCGTCGGACACATTTACGTCCAAAAGGGTATGACGGACGGCGGAGGCCTCGCGAAAACGCGAGTGCTCGGCTTCGGCGCCTATCCGCTCGATGCTTACTCCGGTACCTCAAACGGCGACTTCTTCCGCCAGTGCCTGATCCGCTGCAACGGCGTCGTCGAAAACTTCGGCGCAGGCGTCGCGCAGGCGAAGTTCACCGAGCTGACCGCCGAGGATCTCAGCAATCCGGAGGTCTTCAATGAAGGCGTCGCCCATTCATGGTATGAATATCCCGGCGCGAAATCAGACAAGGCGCTCCATCCGTGGGACGGCGTCACCGAACCGAAATACACCGCGCCGAAGGTCGGCACACCAACGGACTGGAAGGAACTCGACGAGAAAGGCAAATATTCGTGGCTCAAGACACCGAAATGGCACGGCAAGCTCTGCGAGGTCGGACCGCTGGCGCGTTATATCATCATTTACACCCGTGCCCAGCAAGGCCTGCTGCCCGATCCGACATGGGCGGAAAAAATGATGCTCGACCAGATTGACGCGGTGTCGAAGGTGCTGAACCTCGCGCCTCATGTCTGGCTTCCGACAATGGTGGGCCGCACTGCGGCTCGCGGACT
>JAGAZS010000303.1 GCA_017939945.1 Schwartzia sp. (in: firmicutes) | reverse complement strand
CTCGTTGCGGGCTTTCAGCTTCGGTTTTTCGTTTTTGTCCTTCTCTCTCGCCGCGGAGGACGAACGGACGAAATCGACGCTCATATCCTCGTTCAGGCGGATGGACAGCTTTGCGCGATTCAGTTCCAGACGTTCTATCGACGTCGAGGAAAAACGCTGGAGCAGCGCGTCGAGAATATCTACAGTGAACTCGCCTTCGGGGATATAGAGGATTCGCTTACCTTCCAGATCCTTCCATTCCAGCCCTTCAAAGTAGACGTACCCAAAGGGGGAAGCGAGGATGTATTCCGCGGTGATCGTGCCGCGCAAAAGGTCCTGCTCCTCCATTGCATTGTTGAAAATCCATGCCGCGCTTCGGCTGTAAATTTCCAGCAGCAAGGCGATGCCGATCAGGACCCCCGGCACAACATAATACAATGGATGGGAAAAATTGCGCCGCAGCCAAAACTTTTTTAGGCGGGCGGGGACGTCCTTGAACGTCGTGCCCAGCCATTCCCTGCGTTTGCGTTTCATATCATTTTCCCGTCAGAGCCAATACCTTTGCCTTGAATTCCTCCGCAGGAAGCTCGGCGAGGGAACGGATCTTTTCCACCAGCGGGGGAACCGGCACGGATTCCACGCTGGTTTCGCTCGCGCGCACTTTTGCCTGTATCGCGGCCTTCGCACGCGCCCAGAAATCCGTCGGCTGTTCCACCGCCGCGCGCAGCACGCCGGCCTCGTCCCGCTCTACCGCCTGTTCAAAGCCTTCCTCGATCATCCGCACCAGTTCGTCGTACAGGATATCCTCGCGGTATTGGATCGGCTTGTAGTCCATCTTGTACTCGCCGTAGGAAAAACCTTCGATCTTCGAGCGCACGTTTATCAGCGCGGCGTCCGTTTCCCTTCCCGTGCATCCGATGAAATACCGGCGCTGGATCGTGAAGCGCTCGTCCGGCTCTTCGCAGATATAAAGCTCGATATGGACGTCGCCGATCGTGATGCGCCCGATATGTTCCATTGTCATCTCGTCGTCGTTCGCCGATTTCACGATAATCTGCTTCATTTTGCGGAAATGCTCTTCGGTAAATTCGTCCCAGTTCAGTTTCATTTGCGTTTGTCCCCTTTCCGGCGAGTATTCGTCGTAAAACACATATATTATTATTCGACGCCGTTCATGATTTTCCTGCATTATTCGTCAGGAACTGAATGCTTTATTCATCGGATGAAGCTATGCCACCTGCCGCTTTACGAACGACGCGAACAGGCCGTCCTTTTCCATCAGCTCGTCGAAGGAGCCGCTTTCCGCGATCTGTCCCCCGTCGAGAACGAGGATGCGGTCGGCGTGCCGGATCGTCGACAGGCGATGGGCGACGACGATGCGCGTCACTTTCAGGCGGTCGAGGCTTTCCGTCACGATGGCCTGGGTGCGGTTGTCCAGGGCGCTGGTGGCTTCGTCGCAGACGATGATCGCGGGCTTCGTGGCAAGAGCTTTTGCAATCAGGATGCGCTGACGCTGGCCGCCCGAGATGTTCGTGCTGCCCTCGCTGACGACAGTCTGCATTTGCATCGGCATCTCGCGGATTTCGTCGGCGATGCCTGCCGCTTCCGCCGCCGCCCATGCGTCGTCCAGCGTCAAATCGCTGGCGCCGACGATGTTGCGGTAGATGTCCCCGGTCATCAGCTGGCCGTTTTGCAGCACGACGCCCATCTGCGTGCGCACGGACGGGAGATCGAGGTCGGCGAGGCCCTGCCCGTCGTAATAGACCGCCCCGCTGGTGGGCGACTCGAAGCCGAGAAGCAGACGCACCAGCGTCGATTTTCCGCAGCCGGAGCGTCCGACGATGGCCACATGCTCCCCGGCCGCTACGCGGAAACTTATGTCATGGAGCACTTCCGGCAAGCCTTCGCCGTAGGAAAAGGACAAATGCCTGGCCTCGAAGGCTCCGGAAAGCAGGTCGGCCTCCATTTTTTCTTCGGCGACCTCCGGTTCCTCGTCGAGAACCGGCTGAATATTTTCCAGCAGCGGACGAATGGCGGAGAGCTCCTCCAGCACCGGCATCACGGCGTTCAAAGACACATTGAAGGCGCTGTAGGCCGCCTGGAACGCGATAAACGTGGCGACGCTCATCGGTTCCGACAATGTGAGGATGTCCGACAGCGCATTTGCCGCGCCGCCGGTTCCGCCCGCCGTCGACGTTTCCGCCAGCTCCCGAAGGCCGAGATAATAGACGGCCAGCGCCAACAGGATCGGCTGGACGGCGGCAATCACGGCGTTATAGTTTTTCAGCACGCG
>JAGAZS010000302.1 GCA_017939945.1 Schwartzia sp. (in: firmicutes) | reverse complement strand
TGCCTTGGGGCGACCTGAAGGTGGACGTGGTGCTGGAGTGCACGGGCTTCTATACTTCGAAGGACAAGGCTTCCGCTCATATCAAAGCGGGCGCGAAAAAAGTTGTCATTTCTGCGCCGGCCGGCAACGACCTGCCGACGAGTGTTTACAACGTCAACCATGAGACGCTGAAGCCGGGCGACGACGTGATTTCGGCAGCCTCCTGCACGACGAACTGCCTCGCGCCGATGACAGCGGCGCTCCACAAGCTGGCTCCGATCCAGAGCGGCATCATGCAGACGATTCACGCTTATACCGGCGACCAGATGACTTTGGACGGTCCTCAGCGCAAGGGCGACCTTCGTCGTTCCCGCGCAGCCGCAATCAATATCGTTCCGAATTCCACGGGCGCGGCGAAGGCTATTGGTCTCGTCATCCCCGAGCTCAAGGGCAAACTGATCGGCGCAGCCCAGCGTGTCCCGACCCCGACGGGTTCCACGACGATCCTAATTGCCGTCGTCAAGGGCAAGGTCACGGTGGACGAGGTCAACGCGGCGATGAAGGCGGCGTCCAACGAGTCCTTCGGCTATAACACGGACGAAATCGTTTCCAGTGATATCGTCGGCATGACCTATGGTTCGCTGTTCGATGCGACGCAGACCATGGTCAACCCGATCAACGACGAGCTGACGCAGGTTCAGGTCGTTTCGTGGTACGACAACGAGAACAGCTACACAAGCCAGATGGTCCGCACGATTAAATATCTGGAGACGCTGGTTCAGAAATAAGATTTCGGGTAAAGATGAGGCCCGGCCTTTCCACGGGCCGGGTCTCATTTTGTGAAGCAAGGGAGGAAAATTCATGGCGAAGAAAACACTCGAAGACATTGACGTAAAGGACAAAAAGGTATTCGTACGGGCGGATTTTAACGTGCCGCTGGACGAGAACCAGAATATCACCAATGACAAGCGAATCCGCGCGACGCTGCCGACCATTGAATATTTGCTGAAGCAGGGCGCGGCGGTGATTCTCGCGAGCCATCTCGGACGCCCGAAAGGGAAGGTTGTGCCGGAAATGTCCACGAAGCCGGTGGCGGCGCGCCTTTCGGAGCTGCTCGGCAAGCCGGTGGCTTTCGCGGAGGATTGCGTTGGCGCGCCTGCGACAGAGGCGGCAACGAAGCTTCGGCCGGGCGAGGTCCTTTTGTTGGAAAATCTGCGTTTTCATCCGGAGGAGGAGAAGAACGATCCTGGCTTTGCGAAACAACTGGCCGATCTGGCCGACGTGGTGGTGGACGACGCATTCGGCTGCGCTCATCGCGGCCATGCCTCGAATGAGGGCATCACGAAGTACAAGGAAACCGTCGCAGGCTATCTGATTGGCAAGGAACTCGATTTCATCGGCAAGGCGCTGGAAGCGCCGGAGCGGCCGTTCGTGGCTATCCTTGGCGGCGCAAAGGTGTCCGACAAGATCGCCGTTATTGACAATATGATTGAGAAGGTCAACACGATCATTATCGGCGGCGGCATGGCAAACACCTTCCTGGCGGCGCAGGGATTGAATGTCGGCAAGTCGCTGACGGAGCCGGACAAATACGAGCTTGCGCGCAAGCTGGCGGCGAAAGCCCATGCGAATAACGTAAAGCTGGTGCTCCCTGTGGATGTGGAAGTTGCCGACGATTTCAAGGCGGAGGCGAATCACAAGACGGTGAAGGTGGAGCGTATCGAGGACGGCTGGCAGGCTCTCGACAGCGGCCCGGAGACGGCGAAGCTCTATGCCGAGGCTTTGAAGGGGGCTAAGACCATTGTATGGAACGGCCCAATGGGCGTCTTCGAGTTCGACGCTTTCGCAAAGGGCACCGAAGCGGTGGCGCACGCGGTGGCCGAAGCGACGGAGGCCGGTGCGGTCAGCATCGTCGGCGGTGGCGATTCGATCGCGGCGCTGAAAAAGACCGGGCTTTCGGACAAAATTTCCCATATTTCTACGGGCGGCGGCGCGACGCTGGAATACCTTGAAGGGAAGACACTGCCGGGTCTCGCGGCAATCGCTGATAAATGAGGGGGTAAATGGCAATGATTGAAGAAACGATCAAGAAATTCTTTTCCGACGGCGAGGCGGAGCAGCCGTCCCCGTGGAAACGCCAGCCCATCATCGCGGGCAACTGGAAGATGAACAAGACGAATACCGAGGCGGAGGCGCTCCTGAAAGAGCTGCTGCCGATGGTGGACGAAGTGAAGGACAGAGCCGTCGTGGTTTGTCCGCCGGCTACGGCGCTGACGCTGGCGGTCAAGAAGATCGGGCAGTCTGTGAATATCGGCGTGGGCGCGCAGAATGTCCATTGGGAAGAAAGCGGCGCCTTTACGGGCGAGTTGTCCGCCGCCATGCTGAAGGACGTCGGCGTCAAATACGTCATTGTCGGCCATTCCGAGCGGCGCGAGTATTTCGGCGATACGGACGAGACGGTCAACAAGCGTGCAAAAGCGGCAATCGCGGCAGGGATTATTCCGATTATTTGCGTCGGAGAATCGCTGGAGACGCGCGAAGCGAACGCATACAAAGATTTCGTGGCGGCGCAGGTCAAGAAGGCCTTTGAGGGCATGGGCGCGCTTTCCGCCGCGAAATGCGTGGTCGCCTACGAGCCGATTTGGGCGATCGGCACCGGCAAGACGGCGACTTTCGAGCAGGCACAGGAGGTCTGCGAGATGATTCGCGCGACGCTGGCGGAGCTCTACGACGCCGAAGTGGCGGACGCAATCCGCATCCTTTACGGCGGCAGCGTCAAGCCGGATACCATCAACGGCCTGATGGAAAAGCCGGACGTGGACGGCGCGCTGGTAGGCGGCGCTTCGCTGAAGGCGCAGGATTTCAGCCAAATCGTCAAGTTCGGCAAGAAGCAGGAAAAGCCGAAGGCGAAGGTCGAGGAAAAGGAAATCAGCAGGACGGATTGAATAAAGAATGAACAGGGGGCGGAGAGACGGGAATGGACTCCGCTCCTTCTTTATCGGAGGTAATTATGGCAAAACTTGAAAACGCGCCCGTGATGCTGGTCATCATGGACGGGTGGGGGAACGGCGTTCCCGGTGCGAAGGATAACGCGGTTGCGATGGGGAAGACGCCGATCATTGACAGACTGTTGCAGTCCTGCCCAGTGACGGAGCTGCTGTGCTCCGGCGAAGCGGTGGGGCTTCCCGACGGGCAGATGGGGAATTCCGAGGTCGGTCATACGAATATCGGTGCGGGGCGCGTCGTTTACCAGGAGCTGACGCGCATCACCCGCGCGATTCGCGACGGTTCATTTTTTAAGAACGAAGCGCTTTCCGGCGTCATGAAGACGTTGAAGGAAAACGGCGGTGCGTTACATTTGTTTGGGCTTGTTTCCCCCGGCGGCGTTCACAGCCACACCGATCATCTATATGCGCTGGTAGAGATGGCGAAGCGGGAGGGGCTGTCCAGGGTTTGGATTCACGCGTTCCTTGACGGGCGCGACGTGGCGCCGAAGAGCGCGGACGGTTACCTTGCGGATTTGGAGAAAAAACTGGCGGAGATCGGTGTTGGAAAAATCGCCACGATTTCCGGGCGGTTTTACGCGATGGACCGCGACAAGCGCTGGGAACGCGTGACAAAAGCATACGAAGCGATTGCCCACGCTGTCGGCATGAAGGAAAATGATTCGGCTTCGGCGATCGCCGCGTCCTACAAGTCGGATGTTACCGACGAATTCGTGATTCCGGCGGTGCTGGACGGCTATGACGGCATGAAAACGGAGGACGGCGTAATCTTCTTTAACTTCCGCCCCGACCGTGCGCGGGAGCTAACCCACGCGTTTACAGATGAAACCTTTGACAGTTTCAAGCGTGACGAGTCTCTTCGTCCCGACTATGTCACCATGACACAGTACGAGGCGGGACTGAATGTGAAAATCGCTTACCCGCCGGAAGCCCTGACGAAGACGCTGGGGGAGGTCATCGAGGCGGCGGGCATGACCCAGCTTCGCATAGCCGAGACGGAAAAATACGCGCATGTCACCTTTTTCTTCAACGGCGGTCTGGAAAAGCCTTACGAAAACGAAGACCGCATCCTAGTCCCATCGCCGAAGGTCGCGACTTACGACCTTCAGCCGGAAATGAGCGCAATCGAGGTTACGGACAAGGTGGTGGAGGCCATCGGTTCCGGCAAGTATGATTTTATCATATTGAATTTCGCCAACGGCGACATGGTCGGTCATACGGGCGTGATGGACGCGGCGGTCAAAGCTGTCGAGACGGTGGACGCTTGCGTCGGGCGCGTCGTTGAGGCTATCAGGAAAGCGGGCGGCGTGCTTTGCATCACTGCTGACCATGGCAATTGCGAACAGATGCTGGACAAAGAGACGGGCGCGCCGTTCACCCAGCACACGACGAATCCGGTGCCGTTCATTCTCGTGAATGCGCGCCATCCGCATACGCTTCGCAAAGGAAAGCTCTGCGACATCGCGCCGACGCTCCTGCAGCTTGCCGGGCTTGACGTGCCGAAAGAAATGAGCGGAGTATCGTTGATTGAGAAATAAAGGGAGAAATTTGAAATGAAATCGTGGAAAAAGTATTTTGCGCTGCCGCTGATCGCAGGGGCGATGTTGTTCGGCACGCAGCCGCAGGCGGTGGAGGCAAGCTCGTTTGTATTGGTGAAGTACCAGGCGAATCTGACGGCGCAAATCAGCAAGACCGAAGCTTGGAAGGAATCGTTCACCACGCCGGACGGCAAGATTTCCGTCCAGATTCGCAGTATGCTCGCGGCCGACGATAAGGGGCGCTATCATGTAATTATGTGGCGTGACAAAGATCGCGTCCATGAGGAATATCTGCCGGAGGTGCCTTATGGCTATTGGTTCCGGGCTGTGCGCGACGAGGAGAACGACAAGACGTTCTTCGTAATCGCCAGCCGCGAACAGGCGAAACTGTACGGCTATGATGCGGCGGCGGGGAAAATGCAGATTTACGTCGACAGCAAGAATTTCCGTTCCGGTGTGCCGAAGGGAGAGGCGAATATTACGCCGCTGGAAGGAGGCTCGCTGGTGCTTTCCTTCGAG
>JAGAZS010000301.1 GCA_017939945.1 Schwartzia sp. (in: firmicutes) | reverse complement strand
GCTTGCTTATCATGAAACTTGTGTATCTCAGTCATCCGTTCAGTGGTGGGAACGAGGCAGCGAATCGAGGACGGGCCGAGAGGATTTCCGCGCGACTGTCGGTGGAACGCCCGGATATGGTGATCCTGAATCCGTTGCGATGTTTCGAGGATTATCGTTTTTCATATGAGGAGATCCTGGAAAAGTGTTTTGCGCTGCTTGCTCGTTGCGACGAGATCTGGATGTGTTACGGCTGGGAAAGCAGTGCCGGATGTACAAGGGAATTTCGTTTCGCCCAGAATTGTGGGATCTGCGTGCGTTTTCTTGGGCCGGAGTATGCGCGGACAGGCGAGGGAATGGAGTCATGACACAAGACGAGAAAATCCGATACACAGAGCTGTTTCGCAACAACCAAGATCTTCTTGCCCGTAATCGAGAGCTGGAGGACGTGATCCGTAATGCGCATATTATGAAGCTGGAGGAAATCACGGAGCATTTCATGCTTTCCACGCGGCATTACCTGAAAGATATTTCCGCGTTGCTCCAATGCTCGGAGCACGATCCGGCGGCCATCGACCAGCTCCAAAAAATACTTTCCCATTTGGAGGAGGTGTTGCAGCAGCTTCGTCGATTTATACGTTAGTTCCTGGAAATTTTAAAATGATGCCGAGGAAGTCGCGGCGGAAGGAGTTTTTTATGAAAACCATCAACCTGATCAATTTGAAAGGCGGCGTCGGCAAGACGACGGTTTCCGTGCATCTCGCTATCGCCCTCGCAGAATCATGGGATTTACGGGTTCTTTTCATCGACAATGACAAACAAGCTAACGCGTCTTCTTGGCTGGATGCGGATGAGGAACGTGGTTCATTGACCAATATTTTACTGGACGGAAACACGGCAGAGGAAGTCATTCAGCCTACAAAATACGAAAAACTTGATTTGATTGCGGCTGATATGGGGTTATTGGAAGCGAACGTCAAAGCGTTAAAAGACAAGGTGTCCCGGCAGGACCGGATTTTCGCGGACGCTATCGCCAACATCCAGAGCCGCTACGATGTGTGTGTTATCGATAATCCGCCAGACATCAATATGAGCGTGTTCAATACAATGGTCGTCGCAAAGGACGTGATGATTGTTTCCTTGCCGGAGGCGGACAGTCTGTCCGGCATTTACAAGATGGCGGATCAAATGGAAAAGATGCGTCCGTACAACCATCATCTCCGTTTGCGCGGCGTATTACTCAACCAATACTTGCACTCCGACATATCCTCCGTACTTCTCGACAAGCTGCGGGAGAAAGGCTTCCCGCTTTTCCAGACAAAAATTCGCTTTGCGACCAAAAAAGCAAAAACACACCTGATTGAAGCGCGTTTGAAGCAACGCAGCATTTTTGAGGAACTTCCGTCCTGCGGTGTGGCCCGTGACTTGATGAAATTTGTTGAAGAATTGATGGATTCGTACAGGACGGAGGGCAGTCATGATTAAAAAGCATACAGGGGACATCAGATCATTTCTCAACCCCGCGACTTTGGAGGCTGCCAGTTCTCCGATTGGGAACGCTTACGAAGTCACTATGGTTGACGCCCACAAAATTTATGTGAATGAGAAAAATCTGTACGGCATTCGGGGCATTGAGGAGATGGCGAACAGCATGGCCGTTTCCGACAACATCCCGCCGCTGGTAGTTACGCCGATTGAAAACGGGAAATATAAGCTCATATCAGGAGAGCGGCGTCTTTCCGCTGTTCTTCTTCGTGAGCAGCGCGGGGAAATAGAGAACCCGAAAGTGCCGTGTTTTATCCGAGAGATTCAGCCCATCGGGCCATTGTCTGCGGAGCAGTCGGAAATGATGCTCCTGATTTTGGAGAACGCGCACCGGGACAAAACACCCCTGGAAAAACTGAATGAAATCAAGGCTATGGAGCCGATGGCGCGGAAGATTTACGCGGACGAACGCGCCAAAGGAAATATAAAAGGGAGTTTTCGCAGTTTTTTCGCCGAATCCGTATTGAATATGTCGGAAGCTTCGGTAAAACGGCTGAAAGCGTTGGACCGACTGATTCCGGATGCAAAAGACGCTTTGGAGGATGG
>JAGAZS010000300.1 GCA_017939945.1 Schwartzia sp. (in: firmicutes) | reverse complement strand
CCGAGTCCGTGCAGCTTCTCGATGATGCTGGTCAGTAGTCCCAGCCCGGCGATCGCCGAGGTCTCCGTAATCTCGATCCGGAGAGAACGGACGGGGATTTCGTATTCTTGGCGTATGCGCTCGATTTCTTCCACATACTGATAATAATACATATCGCAACGGGACATATTGACGGAAACGGGAACAGGGTGAAGCCCCCCGTTCTTTAGACTATTGTCTACAATTTGCAAAAGGAGCCCCGACAAAAAATGTTTCACGTGAAACAAAGAAACAAATGTTCCAATGTTTCACGTGAAACATTTTATTGCAAAATTTCTTTTCCTTTTTGTGCATATCCGATATAATAGAAATATATTTTTACGAACAGTTTAGGCGGTGAATATTTTGGCGAAAGTACTGGCTATCACGAATCAGAAGGGCGGCGTCGGCAAGACGACCACGGCGGTGAATCTGGCTGCCTGTCTCGGCGCGCTGGGGCGACGCGTACTTTTGGTGGACTTCGACCCCCAAGGCAACGCTACCAGCGGCGTCGGGCTGGACAAGACGACGCTGGAACGTACGGTTTACCATGTGGTCATCGGCGGAGAGGATGTGCGCTCGGTCATTCGTCATACGGAGTACGATCTGGATGTGCTTCCGGCGAATGTGGATCTCGCGGGCGCGGAAGTCGAGCTGGCGACGGCGGGGGACGGGCGGGAGACGCGGCTGAAGGCCGCTGTCGATGCGGTGAGAGACGATTACGACTTTATCCTGATCGACAGCCCGCCGTCCCTCGGGCTTTTGAGCCTGAACGCGTTGGCGGCGGCGGACGGCATGCTGATTCCGATCCAGTGCGAATTTTACGCGCTGGAGGGCGTCTCGGAGCTGATGCGGACGCTCGACCTCGTGCGGGATGGGCTGAACCCGTCGCTGGAGGTGTCCGGCGTGCTCTTGACGATGTTCGATTCCCGCACGAATCTCAGCGGACAGGTGGCCGGCGAGGTACGCGAGTATTTCAAGGAAAAGGTCTATGAGACGGTCATCCCGCGCACGGTGCGGCTCAGCGAGGCGCCGTCCTACGGGATGCCGATCATCGCTTACGATATCCACGCGAAAGGCGCGGAGGTTTACGCGGAACTGGCGAAGGAGGTGGACGCCCGTGGCTAAGGCAAAAGGCGGGCTGGGACGGGGGCTTGGCGCATTGATCCAGAAAAGCCCGGAGGAAAAACCGAAAGAAAAGGCAGCGTTGGGCGTTCCGGCGTCGGATGAGTCGCAGGTCAGGGAAATCCCCGTGGACCAGATTCAGCCGAACCGCGCGCAGCCGCGCACGAGTTTCGACGAAGCGGCGCTGGAGGAACTGGCGGAGTCCATCCGCTATTACGGCGTTTTGCAACCGCTGCTCGTACGCTCGCTGCCTGACGGCAAGTATGAGCTGGTCGCAGGCGAGCGGCGTCTTCGGGCGGCGAAGATGGCGGGGCTTCATACCGTGCCGGTACTGGTGCGCAAATATACGTTGGAGCAGATGACCGAGATCGCGTTGATCGAGAACGTCCAGCGCGAGAACCTGAACCCCATCGAGGAAGCCCGCGCCTATCAGCTTTTGATGAAAAAATTCGGACTGACCCAGGAGCAGCTTTCCGAGCGCATCGGCAGGAGCCGTTCCCATATCGCGAATTTCCTGCGTCTGATGCGGCTGCCGGATCGCGTCCAGGAAAGCATCGTCGAGGAGGCCATCACCATGGGGCAGGCGAAGCCGCTCCTCGCCCTGGAGCAGGAAGAGATGATGCAGAAGGCGGCGGACGTCATCATCGATAATAATATGTCCACGAGGGAAGCCGAGGTATTCGTCGGGCGGGTGCAAAAGGATCCCGACTTCTTCAAGCAGAAGCCGTTGAAGGACGGCACTACGACGGAGCGCGTCTTCATCACCGACGTGGAGGATCGGCTGAAGCTGGTTTTCGGCTCCCCTGTCCGCATCGCGCTGGGGCCGAAGAAAAGCAAGATCGAGATCACCTTCAAGACGCAGGAGGACTTGGACCGCATTGTCGAAGCGGTGGAGAGCCTTACGAAACAGCATGAGGAGAAGGTGGAGTTCACGAAGAAAAAGCTCCGCGAGGTATCAACGACATTATTCACCGTATGATTTTTGAGAGGAAGAGTTGTTTATATGAATGAGATTGTTGCGTTTATAATGAATTCTCCGGAAACGGCGCTGGGGGCATTCGTCGGCGTGATCGTCCTGCTGCTCGTTCTCGTGATGGTGCTGTTTGTTCGCCTTTCGTCGCTGCGATCGCTGTACGAAAAAATGATGGTCGGCGAGGAGTCCGGACAGTCGATGGAGAAAATGCTCCTCAATCATATTGAAGAGACGCGCCGTGTCGCCGAGGAAAACGCGAAACTTCGCGAAGAAAACGCGCGGATCGACGCGCTCCTGAAGACGGCGATCACGCGGGTCGGCGTCGTGCGTTTTTCCGCGTTCCAGGATATGGGCAGCGACCTCAGCTATGCCGTGGCGATGCTTGACGCATTCAACAATGGCGTGGTGTTCTCGAGCATTTTTGCCCGGGAGGATTCGCGCAGTTATGTAAAACCGATTGACAACGGGAAATCCATGTACACGCTGACAAAGGAAGAGGAGCAGGCGCTGAAAAATGCCATTGGATCCGCAAAATGAGGCCTTCCCCGAAGGCGGGGTCTTGCTTTCAAAATCGGGCCGGTGCGAAGTTTTATCGGTAACGGAAAAACGGCTTGCGGGCGAGCTGCTCCTTTGGGAAAAGCGCCTGCTGGCGCGGGATTTGATCGGCGCCATTGGCCCCGTCATTGAAAAGATACTGCGCGAGGCGGGACTGTCCGCCCGCCTTCGCAAAATCGTTTCCGTCCGTATCACGCGGGGCGTCCGCGAATACGGCTCCTGCAACATTCCGAGGGCCAACGAGGCGGAATGTAGGCTCGCGTTCAGCGGCCATCTTTTTTTCGCCGGAAACGCCGCCGCGCTGATCGACGTGGTCGCCCATGAACTGCTGCACGCATGCCTTCCTTCCCGCGAGGGACACGGCGAAAAATTCCATCGGGGAATGGCGCTTCTGAACGAAGCGTTGGGACTTCATATCGAGGTCTATTCGGAGAAAACCGCCATTCGTCAGTCCGAGGCGTTATACCGCTACAAGGTGGTTTGCGCCGCCTGCGGCAACCAGTTTTATTACCTGCGGGCCGGCGCGGTGGTCAAGCATCCGTCGCGGTATCGCTGCGCCAAATGCGGAAAAAACGCGTTCAAAGTGTGCCGGATTTCGACGGCGGGAAATGAAAAAAATGGGACATGACGTGAAAAGAAAATGACGTTTTTTTGCATAAAAAACGGAGAAAAACTTAAAATTTTCTTGTCAAAATTTTTCAATAATGCTATGATGATTTTGGTTGTTTTTTCAAAATACAGGAAGGGGGTTTTTCCATGCCGAGAGGAGTCAAGAAAGCTGCGCCGGCAGTCGAGGAAAAGGAAAACATTCTGGAGCCGTTCAAGAAGATCGGGAAGATGGACAAGAACCGTTTCGCGAAGGTTGCGGCGAAGATGGGCATCAGCCAGGAGGAGCTTTTGGGGCTGGCTGTGCAGGCTGTCGCAAAGGGAAAGGTCAAGTTCGAGGCGAAGAAAGTTTACGAAGTTAAGTAAGAATGAGACGCTTCCGAAAATGATTCGGGAGCGTTTTTCTTTTTGGATAAAATCATTCTTTTCTTGTTCATCGAAAAGGATTTTTTCCCGAAAGGGAGAATATATTTTATGGAACTTGTTTTGATTCGGAAGATGATTGCAATGGAGCCGGTTTCGGCAGAAGGAGTATTTCGATGAAGATGGATATACGGCGCAGGCTGCGTCTGCTTGTGCTTTCGGGCGGCGTCTTGTCTTTTGTCGGCCTTTTGCTGATCGTGGGCATCGGCATGATGCTGGCGGGAGAAAAGGTGACGGAACGGAGGCGCACGCTGGGCGAATCCGCATCCGCCTTCGTCGGGAGCTTTGCGGGAGATCAGACGCGGCGGCAGCTTTCCGACCATGTGACGGAAAAGGCGCAGCTCGTCGAGCGCGAGCTGGAGCATACGCGGCAGGACGTGGAGTCGCTGGCGCAGACGATGACGCTGATTCTTTCCAATTCGGAGCATTATGCGCCCCGCACTTTGCCCGATCCCCACAGGAATGAAATCATATCCGGCGAGCCGTACCTGAATTTTTCCAACGCGCTGGCGGCGGAAGCGGGCGAAGATCTGTGGCGGGAAACGGAGCTTGCGGGGAATATCGCCGATACGATGGTTCCGCTGAGCCGTTTTTACACGGGGGTTTTCGTCGGCTCACATCACGGATGGCTGATCGCGGCGGATTCCAAGCCGGACGGCGGGGCGCTCCGGTTCAGCGGGAAATTCCTCGAAAGCTATGACCCGCGGGAAATGAACTGGTACAAGCTGGCGGCGGAGGCGGGGAAAGTCATTTTCACCGACCTCTATGTGGACACGAACGGCAACCGCTGCATCACCTGCGCGGCGCCCTTTTACGACGCGCACGGGCTGGCGGGCGTCGTCGGCATCGACTGCAACGCCGAGGAAATATACCGGCAGACGAGGAAAACGGTTCCGGGCGGCGTCACGTCCGCCAACTTTATTTTGAACCGGGACGGGGAAATCCTGTTTTCTTCGAACAAGGAAGGCGATCTCGCCGTTCGCGGCGATCACCAGGATTTGCGCAAATGCGAGGAAACCTCCCTCGCGTTCGAGGCCGCGGCGATGACGTCGGGCAAGAGCGACGTCCAGCTCGTGTCGGTGGACGGGCAGGAGGTCTATCTCGCCTATGCGCCGATGGAATCGCTGGGCTGGAGCTTCGGGCAGACAATCGGGAAGGCGGAGGTCAACTATCCGGCGCAGTACGCACGGGACAGTCTGCGCGAACAGATGCAGGAGTTTGCCGACGACCTTCAGGGGGTGTTCCTGCAGGTCGCGGCGGGCGGCGCGGTGCTGCTGCTGATTCTTTTGGGCCTTGTCCTCTTGCTTAGCGCGAAAGCCTCCGACCATTTCGTTCGGCCGATTCTCTCTCTGACCGAGGGCGTCAAGGAAATCGCCCAGGGCAACCTCGACAAAAAGCTGGAAATCGAGACCGGCGACGAAATCGAGCTTTTGGCGAACAGCGTGAACGCCATGACCGTCGATCTCAAGGCCTATATGGAAAACCTGTCGCGGGCGACGGCGGAAAAAGAGCGCATCACCACCGAGCTGTCGGTTGCACAAAAAATCCAGGCGGGGATGCTCCCCAGCGTCGCTCCCGACTTTTCCGGCCATACGTCCTTCGAGCTCGACGCGGCCATGACGCCCGCGAAGGAAGTCGGCGGCGACTTCTACGATTTTTATATGCTGGACGAAAAACGTCTGGCGGTCACGGTGGCGGACGTGTCGGGCAAGGGCGTTCCCGCCGCGCTCTTCATGGTCGTGGCAAAGACGGTGCTGCAAAACTTCGCGATGGCGGCGAAAAGCCGCGGCGACTTCGCCGAGGTCATGGCGCACGCCAATGACCGCCTTTGCGAAGGCAACGAGCAGATGATGTTCGTGACGGTGTTCTTCGGCGTGCTCGACTTCCGGACGGGCGAATTCGTCTATGTGAACGCCGGGCACAATCCGCCGCTTGTGCTCCGTGGCGGGCAGGAGCCGTCCTATCTCATGCCCGAGGGCAAGCCGGACAAGCCCCTCGGCGTCATGGAGGGGCGCGCCTATCGGCAGTGCAGCCTGACGCTGGCGGCCGGGGATATGATCTTCCTTTACACCGACGGCGTCACCGAGGCAATCAACGAAACGGAAGAGCTTTACGGCGAGGAACGGCTGAAAGAAGAGCTTTCTCGCATCGACCGCAATGCGCCGGTTTCGGAAACGCTCGTCAATCTGCGCGGATCCATCAAATCCTTCGCCGGAAACGCGGAGCAGGCCGACGACATCACGATGCTGGGACTCAGGTATTCGGGTAATTGAAGCGTATAGAAAAGCAACCAGAGTTGACAAAAATCATTACAACTCTTATAATTTAACCAAATGGTTAACAAAAGGAAATATCATAATGAAGATAACGTATGCAAATCAGAAAGTCGAAAAATATTTTTCCGACTATTCAAAGTTGCAAAAGAAACTCCCCTTTGAGTGGGTACGCAACATTAAAAAGCTTATGAACTACCTCAAGGCTGCTGAATACTTCGGTGATTTCCTGAAGTTAGGATTGGGTAAACCAGAACAGCTGACGGGATATGAAAAGATTCGTTATTCTCTTCACATATCCGCAAATGTGCGACTTATCATCGAACCTGATGCTACTGGCGAGACGATCATGGTATGTACTGAAATTGAAGTGGAAGGAGTTGTTGACTATCATGGAGGCAAAGAAAACTGGTTTATCCCCTGAACTTATAATACATCCGGGCGAGACGATTGCCGATCTGCTGGCAGAACGTGGTATGACACAGCAAGAACTGGCTGCTAGAACAGGCGTGACATCCGCCTTTATCAGCAAAGTAATCAACGGCAAGAAAGGCATTTCTGGTAATTTTGCCTATGCGCTAGAATGTGCATTGGGCGTACCTAAGACCTTTTGGCTGAATTTGCAAGCTAATTATGAAGCAGAGATTCTGGATGCACAAGAAGGTACTACTATTACGCATGAAGAAAAAGTTATCGCCCAAGGTATGAGCGACAGTATTCAAGAACTTCGTAAAAATGGCGATATCTTGCCAGATCAAAAAGCTGAAGAACTTATTCCCTATTTAAGGAGAAAGTTTCACGTCAGCAACCTTGCTTATCTGGGAAAGCTACAACACCATGGATTTATAAGTCAGCCTCAAGCGTAGCATCCGTCTCGACCTTTGCACGTCGGCCAAATCCTTTGCAGGAAACGCGGAGCAGGCCGACGACATCACGATGCTGGGACTCAGGTATTCGGGAAATTGAAGCGCAAAAAAGCCCCGATTTTCGGGGCTTTTTCTGTTTACTCTTTCCTAGGTGTATGATAT
>JAGAZS010000299.1 GCA_017939945.1 Schwartzia sp. (in: firmicutes) | reverse complement strand
TGCCGTAGTCGGGATATTTCTCTTCGAGGAAATACCAAGGCTTCCCGTCCTTGTAGACCCAAATGCGCCCGCCTTCGCCACGGCACGCCTCGGACATCAGACGGTTTTTGTCGGTGCCGGGGATCGCTGTCGGGTGAATCTGGATGAATTCCGGATTGCCGATGCGCGCGCCTTGCTGGTAAACCGCGCCGACGGCGGAGCCGTTGCAAATGGTGGATGCCGTACAGAGGCCGAAAATCTGGCCCGGCCCGCCGGTGGCGAGAATCACGGCGTCATGACGGAACGCCTTGATTTCCATCGAGTTCATGTTTTGCGCGACCATGCCGCGGCAGACGCCGTTCTTGTTTTTGATGATCTTGATGAATTCCCAAAAGATGTAGGGATGGACTTGTCCTTTGGTTTCCCATTTCCGCACTTGCTCGTCCAGCGCGTAGAGGAGCTGCTGCCCCGTGGTGGAGCCGGCGAAGACCGTGCGCTTTTTCTTCTGGCCGCCGAAGTTGCGGAGGTCGAGCACGCCTTCCGCCGTGCGGGTGAAAGGTACGCCCATGCGGTCGAACATCTCCACGATGCCCGGCGCGGCTTCGCACATGCCCTTGACCGCCGTTTGGTCGGCGAGGAAGTCGCCGCCGTACACGGTATCGTCAAAATGGGTGTAGATGGTATCGCCTTCGCCCTTCGTGTCCATGCAGGCGTTCATGCCGCCCTGCGCGCAAAGGGAGTGCGAACGTTTCGGCGGGCAGTAGGAAAAGAGATCGACCTCGCCGCCGGCCTCGCAGATTTTGAGCGTCGCCATCAGGCCGGAGATACCGCCGCCGACGACTGCAATTCTGACTTTCGGTGCTTTTGCCACTTGTTTTCCTCCCCCTTACATAATATAGACGGCCATGAAGGCCAGCGAGACGAGGCAGAGGAACGCGCAAAGCCCCATCGCGCCCGCGTTGATGACTTTCTGGATGCGCGGCCCTTTCGCGATGCCCCATGTCATGCAGAAGGTCGTGATGCCGTTGCAGAAATGGAAAATCGCGGCCCACATGCCGAGGAGGTAGAGCACCCAATAAACCGGGTTCTCGAAATAGCTCTGCAAAAGCTGGAAGGAAATGTGCGTGCCGCCGCCCTTGACGAGAACGCGGAGATAGAACACATGCCACGCGAGGAACACGACAAGGAACCAAGCCGTCATGCGCTGGAGGAAAAACTGGATGTTGTTGATGTACGGGTAATGCTGCGGGTTGTTCTTCGCCTGCCACGCGATATAAATGCCGTAGATGGTGTGGAACAGGAACGGCGTCGCCACCAGCCCGATTTCCAGCGGCAGCATGATATACCAAGGGATCGACGCGAGAAGATCCACTGCCGAATTGAAGGATTCGGGGCTGATCAGCACGCGGGCGTTGGTCAGGATGTGCTCCAGCAAAAAGCCGCCGAGGCAGACGAGACCGGCCAGCGAATGGAGCCGCCGCAAATAAAAGGTTACATTATACATGCTAAGCCTCCCTTAATGGGAGTGAGAAGTGCGGAGAGGGGAGAGAGGAGTTATTCGCGATTCAAGGAAAGCGGCATAACTCCTGATTCCTCGTTCCTCACTCCACACTCAGTTAGATTTCCCGATAGGGTTTCTGCCCGATTTCATAGAAATTGTTGCCTTCGGTGTCGATGACGACGATGGCGGGGAAGTCCTCGACGGTCAGAGCCGCCAATGCCTCCGGGCCGAGCTCCGGGTAGGCGATGACTTCGTATTTCTTGATGGACTTCGCAATCAGCGCCGCCGCGCCGCCGACAGCCGCGAAATACGTGGTGCCGTTTTTCTTCATGGACTCGACGACTTCCGGCTTGCGGGAGCCTTTGCCGATCATGCCCTTGATGCCCTGGTCCAGCATCGTCGGCGTGTAAGCGTCCATGCGGCCGGAAGTGGTGGGGCCGGCCGAGCCGATCGGGTCGCCCGGTTTCGCCGGGGACGGGCCGAGATAGTAGACAATCTGGTCGTGCCAGTCAATCGGCAGCTTCTCGCCCCGGGCCAGCGCCTCGGTCATGGCCTTGTGGGCGGCGTCGCGCGCGCTGTAAATCGTGCCCGTAATCAAAACGCTGTCCCCCGCTTTGAGCCTTCTCGACTGCTCTTCGGTCAGCGGTGTGGTGATGCGGATTTTTTCAGCCATAATTCTTTTCTCTCCCCTCAATTACAGTACGCATTGCGCGTGACGCGCCGCGTGGCAGCAAATCGTGACGGCGACCGGCAGACCGGCGATGTGCGTCGGGTACCATTCCACATGGACGGCCAGCGTCGTGGTGGTGCCGCCGAGCTGCGGCCCGATGCCCGTCTTGTTGATCATCTCGTAGAGATCTTTTTCAAGCTGCGCGTAGTTCGGGTCGGGATTGTGCTCGTCGCAGCGATGGAGCAGCGCTTTCTTTGACAGAACCGCCGCCTTGTCCATGGTGCCGCCGATGCCGACGCCGATGACCGTCGGCGGGCAGGGATTGCAGTCCGCGTGCTTGACGATGTCCAGCACGGCCTTCTTGACGCCCTCGACGCCGTCCGCCGGGACGAGCATCGCGAGGCCGGATTTGTTCTCCGAGCCGAAGCCCTTCGGCTCTACCGTGATTTTCAGCTTGTCGCCCGCCACGAGCTGGGTGTAGATGACGCCCGGCGTGTTGTTGCCGGTGTTCTTGCGGTTGAAGAGCGGCTCCGCCACCACGGACTTTCTGAGATAGCCTTCCGTGTAGCCTTTGCCGATGCCCTCGTTGATGGCGTCTTCGAGAAGCCCGCCCTCGATATGGACGTCCTGCCCAATCTCGACGAACACGATGGTCAGCCCGGTGTCTTGGCAATACGGGCGATCCTCGGCCTTCGCGATCTCGGCGTTCTTGATGATTTGCTCAAGCACGTCCTTTCCCACCGGGGATTTCTCCGTCTCGTGGCCCTTTTTCAGCGCCTCATAGACGTCCTCCGGCAGATAGTAGGCCGCCTCTTTGCAGAGCTTGGCAACGGCCTCGGTGATTTCGGCTGTCTTGATAGTACGCACAATAAACCCCCCTTAAAAATTTGGAGCATAAAAACATACGCCGAAGCTGTTTGCATTAACGCCGTGGCCGTATGTCGATACCCTCATGAAGGCAAACCGGATTGGCAAGCCATTTATAAAACCGGCCAATCACGATTACACCTATTTATATATTAAACATAACACGAAAAAATCCTGCTATCAAGTAAAAATTTATTCATTTTTTTGTGAATCGGATTCAATTTTTGCGTTTTTGAGATAATCGGCAAGTTTGCTTGCCATTTGGCGAAGCGCTTTGCCCCGGTGGCTGATGGTGTCCTTTTCAGCCAGCGTCAGTTCCGCCATCGTTTTGTTTTCTTCTATATAAAAATAAGGGTCGTAGCCGAAGCCGCCGTTGCCTTTCGCTTCGGGCCGGATAACGCCCTCGCAGCTCCCGTCGGCGGTGAGCACCGTGCCGTCCGTGTCGGCGAAAGCCAGCACGCAGCGGTAAGCGGCGGGGGAGGAGGAACGTCCTTTTTTGGCAATCTCAGCGAGCAGTTTTTGATTGTTCGCTTCATCGCTGGCGTGCTCCCCCGCGAAGCGCGCGGAATGAACGCCGGGGGCACCGCCCAAGGCTTCCGTTTCCAAGCCGGAGTCGTCGGCGAGGCAAGCCGTTTTCGTTTCCGTCATATAAAAACGCGCCTTGATTTTTGCGTTTTCCTCGAAAGTTTTTCCGTCTTCCACCGCGTCCGGCAACTCGCCGAAGTCCGAGAGCGGCACGAGCTTTACGGGCAGTCCCTCGAAGGCTTGCGTCATTTCCCGGATTTTTCCTTTGTTTTTTGTCGCGATTACAATGGTTTTCAAATTGCTGTCCTCCTTGCGAGATTCATTCCATACGGTTTCGTATGCCGCTTCGACGTCGGAAGCATATTGCTCTGC
>JAGAZS010000036.1 GCA_017939945.1 Schwartzia sp. (in: firmicutes) | reverse complement strand
CATGATATACTATCATCAAGGTTAACCCCTCAACGAAACGATATTTTACTTGCAAAAAATGGAACGACCGGCGTTGCTGCTCTTGTGGACTGTGAAAAAACATTTGATATTTATGTTAGTTTGGCCTTATTGCGTCCTAAAAAATCAATCAATCCAAGGTTTTTATTGCACGCAATCAATAGTCCTACATCAAAAAGGCAATTCAATGCAGGGCTAAAGGGTATTGGTGTCCCCAATCTTCATCTAAACGTAATCAAAAATACAATCATAAATGTGCCAAGTGAGAGCAAGCAGTCACATATAGCTGACTGTTTAGACACAATAGAACGATTAAACAATAGCAGAAAGCAGCAACTTGAAAAACTTGACACGCTCGTCAAATCACGGTTTATCGAGATGTTTGGAGATTTGGCATTAAACCCCATGAATTGGGGAACCATGCCCATTGTCGAGGTCTGTGCCAACAAGGATGACATTAAATGTGGGCCGTTTGGGACACAGCTTGGAAAGCATGAATACGTGCAAGAGGGAGTGCCCCTTTGGGGAATACCACAGATTAACGCCGCATTTGCAATTCCACCTACAGATTTTCTCACAAAGGAAAAGGCAGAGCAGCTATCGGCATACTCACTTGTACCCGGTGATATCGCAATGTCAAGAAAGGGAAATGTCGGCAAGTGCGCTATTTACCCTGACGGAGAACCTAATGGCATTATCCATTCTGATGTACTTAGGATTCGAGTTAATTCCGAAGTTTGTAATCCAATATTCTTGATGTGCCAATTACACTTCAGTTACGCGATAGAGCCGCAAATTGACGCTGTGAGCAATGGGGCGGTCATGGCAGGGATAAATGTAACCAAGCTGAAGAACATTAACGTCCATGTACCGCCAATTGAAATGCAAAACCAATTTGCTGAGTTCGTCCAACTCGCCGATAAATCGAAATCGGTACTCCAAAAGCTCCTTGAAAAGCAGGAGCTTTTGCGGGCGGCGCTGATGCAGGAGTATTTCGGATAAGGAGTGATTGTAATGCCCGAAACGGAAATCAATCACATAAAAGAACAATTCATTCACAAATTGGCTCCTAAAAAAATATATCTGTTTGGCTCTTTCGCAAAGGGAACGGCGACCGAGGACAGCGACTTTGACTTTTATATTATCGTCAAAGACGGTACGGAAAACCTTATGGATCTGACTGCTGAAGCATATAGAGCTATTCGGGGTATGCGAAGCCGAGCGGTGGACATTACCATTGGTACAGAAAGCAGATTTGAGAGCCGAAAAAACCGCATGGGGATTGAAAACGAAGTCGCAAATAAAGGAGTGCTTTTGTATGGAGCCTGAAAATGGCGCCATACGGCATAGCGGTTCGTTATCCCAATGAACTGGTTTTGGAGGAATACCATGCGGAGACAGCAATCCGCATGGCCGGAGAGTTTGTAAATTGGGCAAAAGGAATCGTGGAAAGCTGAGGAGGGTTTGGCATGACCAACTTTGACCTCTTCACAAAAGAACAGGACTTCGCCGCCTTTGCGGAGGCTGCCGTGGCGGCGGAGCGCATCTATCGGATTGACCCTGCGGCCTGCGTGATGAACTGCCGCCGGGCGATGGAGTGCGCCGTGAAATGGATGTACTCGGTGGACGACGCGCTGAATCCGCCTTATCAGGATAAGTTGGTCAGCCTGATGAATACCGAGGATTTCCGAAATATCGTGGACGAGAATCTGCGGCGCCGGATGGATTTTATCCGTCTGACGGGGAACGCTGCCGCCCACGTCGGCAGGAAGATCACGAAGGAACAGGCCGCGCTGTGTCTCGAAAATCTCTATATCTTCCTCGATTTCGTCGCCTATTGCTACGGCAGCGACTATCAGGAACGAGCCTTTGATTCCTCGCTGCTGGAGCAGGAACCGCCTGCCGAATCGTCGGCAAGCAAATCCGAAGCGGAAATGAAACTTGAAGAGCTGATGAAAGAAAACGCGGCGCTTCGGGAAGAACTGACCGCGCGGCGCGAGGAGCAGCGGCAGACCTATGTGACAAAGCCGCTGGAAATCTCCGAATACAAAACGCGCAAGCTCTATATCGACGCGATGCTGGAAGACGCCGGATGGATCGAGGGCAGGAACTGGATCAATGAATATGAGCTTCCCGGTATGCCGAACAAGTCCGAAATCGGGTATGCCGATTATGTGCTGCTGGGCGACGACGGACGCATCCTTGCGGTGATCGAGGCGAAGCGCACCTGCGTGGACGTTTCCAAAGGGCGGCAGCAGGCGAAGCTGTACGCGGATATTATCGAAAAGAAACAGGGCCGACGTCCGGTGGTGTTCCTGACTAACGGATTCGATACCCGCATCGTGGACAATCAATACCCGGAGCGGAAAATCGCCGCCATCTACTCCAAGCGCGACCTCGAAAAGCTGATGAATCTTTCAGTCATGCGCTCCGACTTGAAGAACATCGTCGTCGATCAGAAGATTGCGGGCAGATATTATCAGACGGCTGCCGTGAAAGCCGTCTGCGAGAGCTTCGGGCAAAAGAACCGCAGAAAAGCCCTGCTGGTCATGGCGACGGGCAGCGGCAAGACGCGGACGGTCATCGCACTGTGCAAGGCGCTTTTGGAGCAGGGATGGGCGAAGGACATCCTGTTCCTGGCCGACCGCAATTCTTTGGTGACGCAAGCGAAGCGGAGCTTCGTCAATCTGCTGCCGGAGTTTTCCGTGACGAATCTTTGCGAGGAGAAAGACAACTACACGGCCCACGGCGTTTTTTCCACCTATCAGACGATGATGAACTGCAT
>JAGAZS010000298.1 GCA_017939945.1 Schwartzia sp. (in: firmicutes) | reverse complement strand
TCGAAGAAATTACTTTCGTCCCTGGCGAAACAATACGGCGTCAACCTTGTCGGCGGCTCCGTCGCCGTGAAAACCGGCGAGTATATCGCGAACCGCTGCTATGTCTTTGATCGGAACGGCGAGCTTGTCGCCGATTACGACAAGACGCACCTTTTCTCTCCGGCGAAGGAAGATAAATTCTTCCGCAAGGGAGACCACCGGGCGGTCTTTTCCCTCGACGGCGTAAAGTGCGCCGTAGCTGTCTGCTACGACCTGCGCTTTCCGGAGCTTTTCCGGCGTTACGCGCTGGAGGACGCGGCGCTGATCTTCCTGCCCTCCGCGTGGCCGACGGCGCGCATCGCCCATTGGCGGACGCTTTCACAGGCGCGGGCCGTCGAGAATCAGGTCTTTTTCGTTGCGGTTAACGGCAGCGGCACTTTCGCAAACGGGATGCCGCTGGGCGGACACTCCGCCATCATCGACCCGTGGGGCGAAAGGCTGGCCGAAGCCGACGAAGGAGAAGCGATACTGACTGCCGGGATTGATCTTTCCGTACGCGACGAAATCAAGAGAACGATTGACGTGTTCCACGACAGGAGAGAAGAACTCTATTAAGCAATCTCCGCCACTGCCATGAGCGGCGTCACCTCTCCGTCGGCTGTCAGCCGGACCGCTTTTCCTTCCGGCATTTCCTCGACGAGCAAGATGCAGGCGTCCGTCGTTTTCGGATTCTGCCGCAAAAGCTCCGGTGAGAAGGTCATCAGTTTGTCGCCCTTCTTCACCTTCGCGCCCTGTTCGACGAATACGGAAAAGCCTTCGCCTTTCAGCTCGCCCGATTCCGTGCCGATATGGAGCGTCACCTTCGTGCCGTCGGCGGCAGCAATGCGGATTCCGTGCTTGGTCGGCGCGACATAGGTGATTTCCCCGTCGACCGGAGAAAAGGCTTCGCCCGACGACGGCGTCACGAAAAATCCGTCGCCCAGCATTTTCATCGAAAAGACCGGATCGGGCGCTTCCTCGATCGGATGGATGGTTCCGGCAAACGGGGACAAAAGCGTAAGGCTCATCGAGATTCCTCCATTATATATTATCGTTTGTCTGTTTTTTCCGCCGACGGCTTTGCCGTCGGTTTTTCTGTTGGTTTCGATTCCGGTTTTGCGGGCGGCGTCGGCTCCGGCTCCGTTTTTGCTTCGGGCTTGGGCGCGGGTACCGGCGCTTCCGGTTTCGGTTCCGGCCTTGGCTCCGGTTCAGGCTCCGGTTCAGACGTAGTTTGCGACGGCTCCGGCTTTTTCTCGTCCTCTTCCGGCGGCACGTCGTAAACGTCCGTATACAGGTACTCGCGCTCGACTACCTTGTCGCCCTGGTACAGCACCCGGTACACCTCTACCGTCGGCGGCGGTCCGATAATGGCCGTTTCCAGATCGTATTCTCCGGGCAGGTCCTCCCGGTGTCCGTAAACCTCCACCGTCAGCGAGCCGTCATAGGCGCCTGCCCGCAAAATGACGCTGTGGGGCAGTGTGTTTTGGAACACGAAATCAATCTGCCCATCGGCTACCGTAGCGTCCAGCCCCGCCGGAAGATAGGCCGATGGGTAAAAATGGGACGTGCGCGCCGTCGGCGTCAGTCCCGCCAAAAGCACCGCGTTGTAAAGCGTAGAGCTGACCTGGCAGACGCCGCCGCCGAAATCCTGCTCCACCTTCCCGTCCACGATCACCGGCGCGGTCTCGTAGCCCCGGCTCGGCAGGCGCGGGCCGACCTGTGTGTTGAAGGACAGCTCCTCGCCGGGGAGTACGATGCGGTTGTTCAGCGCAGCCGTGGCAATCTCGATATTGTCGCCGCGTCCCGTTTCCGAGCCGTAATAAGTCGTGCAGCTGCCCAGCAGACCGTCGATCGGCTGGATATCCTTCAGAGTAACTTCCGGCTCCGTCTCGACGAGCGTGATCGCTTCGCGGCACGGAAGATGCAGACCAAGGAGCTTCGGCCTCACCTTTTCCGTCAGCGCCGCCACATCCATTTGACGCCCTGTCGTTCCTTCATTGTGGAGTATGCCCGTTGCCGTGAACATGACGGACGCGTTTACCGGCGGCCGGTCCACTTCCTGTTTTACGCGATTCAGCGTTTCGGTCAGGCGCTTTTCATCCAGCTTCACCTCGGCGAAAACTTCCTTGCCGTTCAGCGCGCATTTTACCATTTCATAAAAATTTTGGACGGTCGTGCCGCTTCGTCCGGTGCGGTACGCCGAGGTGAGCATCGCGTCCATATCGGCGTCCAGACCCACTTCTTCCGCCGAAAAAGGAAATGTCTTCTCCCCGCCGTAAAGGGAAAGCACCAGCGCGTCTCCCGCGAGAGATTTTTTCACGCTTTGCGCCACTTCCCGCGCGGCTTCCTCCCGCGTCATCCCGCCGATGTTGCGCCCGCCCATCGTCAGCCCGTAGGCCATGCGCCCTTCGCGCAGATACGTCATCGCCGTGCCGAGGAACGTGATATCCGCGACCAAAACCGCGGCCAGTCCCACGGCCACGACCACCAAAAAATACCGCAAGGCTTTCATGATTTCCCAAAGACTCCTTGAACTAAATTACGCCGAAAATTTCCGTGCGTGTCGACTTCCTCATTTTACCATTCTTGCGCGAAGGCTACAATACATTTTTCCTATGTAATTCATAAAGAAAAATCCCGGGAACCGCCTCCCGGGATTTTATACGCGAATAATATAATATTGAAGCAATCAGGGAACGATTCGGCGCGCGCCCAGATAATGCTCGCGACGCCAGTCGCGATGAAGCGAATCGAAGTCGATGCCCGTCGTGATCGAGGCGTGAATGAACTCGCCGTCCTTCAGGTACATGCCCACATGGGACAGCTCGCCGCTGTCGTCCACGAAAAAGACCAGATCTCCGGCCCGCAGGTTGGAAGGCGACACCGGCACGCCAATCAGGTATTGATCGTCCGCCGTCCTCGGAAGGGAAATGCCTGCCTGCCGGAAGACATACATGACGAAGCCCGAGCAGTCGAACCCGTCCGGCGTCGAGCCGCCGTACACATAAGGAACGCCCACATATTGCATCGCGATGCTGGTCAGACGACGCACGATCGCGCTGTCGCCGCGGTGAATCTCCGGCATCGTGCGTCCCAAAAGCGCCTGATAAACCACCGGTCCGACGACGCCGTCCGTTTCCATTCCGTTCGCTGCCTCGAAAGCCGTCACCGCCGCCGCCGTGCCCGGCCCGTAAGAGCCGTCCGGCGTCACATCATATCCGAGCCGGGAAAGCGCCGTCTGCACTTCCGCGACCTCACTGCCCTCGTCGCCCACCTGAAGCGCGGACGCCTGCGCCGCCGAAAAATTTCCGAAGCAGAGCAGGGAAAGAAGCCCCGCGCACAACAATTTTCGCATTCATCATGCCCCTTTTCTCAAAAAATCAAACATATTATAGAAAAGAAAATTGAAATCCACATGAAAAAACGCTGAAGGACAACGGGAGATTGCAGATTTTTCCGGCGTTTTCTTGACAAACTGAAAAAAAGATGTATTGTTAAATATAAGAAGACATAGGAGGTCTCTCCATGAAACGAAAACTCGTAAAAAAACTCGCATCTCTTGCCGCGGCGGCGCTCCTGTTTTTTCCCGGGGGCGGTCAACAGGCGTCTGCCGCATCCCATGTGGGGCCGAGCGCGAATTTTTCCGACACTTACAGCGCGTCCGATACCTGGGTGATTTACTGGTATCTCTGCGGCACCGATCTCGAAACGGACAACGGCGCCGCTTCCGCCGACCTGCGGGAGCTCCAGAAGGTTCAGCTACCGCCGAATGTCAAGGTTGTAATTCAGGCCGGCGGCGCGCACCGCTGGCAAATCGGCGGCATCCCCGACGGCGGCACGGCCCGCTTCCTCTATGACTCGGAGGGCATGCACGACCTCGGCCCGACGCCCAACACGGATATGGGGACGGGAAGCGGCCTTGCGGACTTCCTGCGTTTCGGCAGGGACAATTTCTCCGCCGACCACAGCGTCTTCGTCTTCTGGAACCACGGCGGCGGCAGCATCGGCGGCATATGCTACGACGAGCGCACCGACAATATGATAAGCCTCGACGAAGTCCATGACGCTTTCGATTCCGTCTACGGCTCGAATCCCGACGCGCCGCCCTTTGAGATCATCGGCTTCGACGCCTGCCTGATGGCGACGGTGGACAGTCTTGCCTCGCTGCACGGATTGGCCCGCTATATGGTGGCCTCGCAGGAAACCGAGCCGGGCTGCGGCTGGAATTACACCGGCTGGCTCGGCGCATTGGCGAACAACCCTGCCATGGGCGGCGCGGGACTCGGCAAAGTGATCTGCGACACTTATTATCAGGGGTGCATGGCGGACGGTTCCGACTCCGCGGCTATCGCCACCCTTTCCGTTTCCGACGTCTCGAAAGCCCCGGATCTGGTGGCCGCTTACGGCGCGTATGGCGTCGAGGCGCTGCAGGGCGCCTCGCAGAACCCGAGGCAGTTTTTCACCCAACTCTGCCGCAGCGCGGGAATCTCTGAAAATTACGGCGGCAACACCCGCGAGGAAGGCTACTACGACATGGTGGACATCGGCCAGCTCGCGCAGAACACGAGAACCCTCATGCCCTCAACCACCGACCCGCTGCTCTCGGCCCTGAACGACTGTGTGCTCTATCGCGTCAACGGCTCCTACCGCCCGGGCGGACAGGGCCTTTCCTGCTATCATCCCTACGACGCCGACGCCGACGTCTGGCGTGCGTACGCGGATATCGACGTCTCGCCGGGGCCGATTAAATGCCTTTACTACTATCTGATTTTCGGGCAGATGCCCAGCGCGGCGCAGGAATATGTGTCCGGCGGGGCGCCGTCCTACACGCCGGAAATCATCACCCCCGGCGCGGGCGCGAGCATCAGCGCCACCATCCTCGGCTCGGCTCCTTCTTCGGCGCCCGCCGTCGGCACCCACCCGATCTACAACGTGCGGCAGCTCGAAGATATGCCCGTGGACATCGACAAGGACGGAAACGCTTTCGTGCAGCTTCCGCCCTCGTCAGTAGACCTGCTGTCCGCCGTCCATTGCCAGCTGGTTTATCTGGATGAAAAGCAGGACGTCATGGTCGACCTCGGCTCCGACTCCAACATCAACGCCGATTGGGACCGCGGCCGCTTCACGGACAACTTTTTCGGCACATGGCCGATGCTGGAAGGCCATCCCGTCTATGTCGAGATTACCTATGAAACCGACGACTTCAATCTCTACGCGATCCCGCTGAAGCTGAACGGCGTTCCCGTCAATCTGCAGGTCGTCTATGATTACAAGAGCGAGAAATACAACATCCTCGGTGCGAGAAAAGACGACAAGCGCGGCCTTGAAAGCCTCGTGGCCAGCCGCGAGCTGATCCAGATCAAGCCGGGCGACACGATCACCACTCTCCATTACGGCATGACTCTCTCCGGACCGGACACCGAGTACACCGAGGTCGAGGTGGACACCTTCACCGTCGGTGCGAATCCGCAGGTCAAAGACGAAAATGTGGGCGACGGCACCTACGGTTATTTCTTCGAGTTCATCGACCCGACAAACAACTCTGCGTTGTCGAATATGGTCACCTACACGATCAAGAACGGAGAAATCACCACCTCGGTGGACAACTCGATGACCGGAGCCACGGGCCAGCAAGGTGGCTTTGCCGAGACGGGCTACGGCGCCGATCCGGAGTTGCTTCAAACCGGAACGGGCGGCGGATACGATGGCGGAAATTCCGGCGGCAGCATCGCCGACTCGATGACGGGCGGCAGCAGCGGCGGCTATGACGGCGGAACTAGCGGCGGCTACGACGGAGGTTACAGCGGAGGAAATTCCGGCGGCGGCAGCATTGCCGATTCGCTTTCGGGCAGCGGCGGTGGCTACGACGGCGGTGATAACGGCGGATATAGCGGCGGCAGCATCGCTGAATCGTTGGGAAGATAAAAAGAAAGGATGGGAAGCCATGACGGAAAAGCACAATCCCGCTACGGCGGCGACGGCAAAGAAGAACGCAGAGGTTTACAAATTCCTCGACTTCAACGACAAACAGGAGACGGAGTTCGCGCGCCGGGGGCTGATCGCCACGCCGGAGGCTCTCGAGATCAAACACGCGGACGGTCATGTGATTTGGAGCCAAAAGGCGTACGCGTTTCTCGACGAGACGGGAAAAGCGCCGGACACGGTGAACCCCAGCCTTTGGGAAAACGCGAAGAACAATCATGTAGCGGGACTCTTCCAGGTCACGGACGGAATCTATCAGGTTCGCGGCTTCGACATGGCTAACGTCACGCTGATTGCCGGAGAAACGGGCTGGATCATTTTTGACACTGCCATGACGGTGGAGTCGGCGCAGGCGGCCATGGAACTCGTCGAGGCGCATCTCGGCAAACGTCCTGTCAAGGCCGTGTTGATTTCCCATTCCCATGTCGACCATTTCGGCGGCGTCAAGGCATTCGTGACGGACGACGAGGCAGCGGATCGCTCGCTTCCCATCGAGGAACAGATCGCCAGCGGGAAAATCCCTGTGATCGTGCCGCAAGGCTTTACGAAAGCTTCGATGGAAGAAAACCTCTATGCGGGAACGGCGATGAGCCGACGCGCGCTCTATCAGTACGGCCCGCGCCTCGAAAAAAGCCCGACGGGCGCGTTGGGCATCGGCATCGGCATGGGACAGGGCGTGCGTGGGACCACGAGCTTTATTACTCCGACATGGGAAATTTGCGAAACGGGCGAAAAAATCGTTATTGACGGCGTGGAAATCGAGTTCCAGATGACGCCGGGCACCGAAGCTCCTTCGGAAATGAACGCCTATTTCCCGCAGAAAAAAGCGCTCTGGCTTGCGGAAAACTGCACCACCACGCTGCACAACCTCTACACCTTGCGCGGCGCACAGGTACGCGACGGCAACGCGTGGGCGGAGTACATCGTGGAGGCGTACGAGCTATACGGCGACAAGACCGAAGTGACATTTCAGTCCCACAACTGTCCGCACTGGGGCAAAGACGTAATCAGGAAATACATGATCGACACGGCGGCGGTTTACAAATTCATCAACGACGAAACCCTCGCCCTTGTGAATCTCGGCTGCACCTCGGACGAAATCGCGCACACGCTGGCGCTTCCCGACGCGCTGGCGAAGAATTGGTTCACGCGCCAATATTACGGCACCGTGGCCCATGACGCGAAGGCCGTATATCAGAAATTCATGGGCTGGTACGACGCGAATCCAGTCCATCTGAACAAGCTGCCGCCGGAAGAAAGCGCGAAAAAATGGGCGGAATACCTCGCCCTCGGCGGCATGGAAGCAGCGATGGAAAAGGCGCGGCAGGACTACGACGCCGGTGAATATCAATGGGTGGCGGAATTCACCAACCGGCTCGTATTCGCCGACTCGAAAAACGAGGCGGCGCGGAACCTTTGCGCCGACGCGCTGGAGCAGCTCGCCTATCAGGCGGAGTCGGGGCCGTGGCGCAACTGCTATTTGTCGGCGGTCAAGGACCTTCGGGAAGGAAACACGCTGCCGAAAGGCAAAGCCGCCCATTCCTTCGGCGGCGACCTGATGGAGAACCTGACGCCGGAAATGGTCTTCGACTTCATGGGCGTCCGGCTGGACCGCGACGCGCTGAAGGATGAAGCCTTCACCGTCCGCTTCGACCTGACGGACACGAAGGAAAGCTATACGGCGTATATGCGTTACGGTGCGCTGCTTCACGCCAAGGGCGGAAAGGAAGCCGACGTTGAAATCAAATGCTCGTCGAAGGCGCTGCTGCTGCTCGCTTCCGGCGACGGGGAAAAGTTCAGCCGGATTGCGGAGATCAAGGGAGCAGCCGAAAAATTCGGGAAAATCCTGACGGCGCTGCACAGGTTCCAAGGCGGCGCGGTGGGGAGCTTCAACCTCATCGAACCGTAAAAAACATAGAAAAATAGGATGCCGCAGGGAGAGGGCTTCTTCCTGCGGCATCCCTTTTTGTAATTGCGAATTATTCTGTCAAATCTTAAAACGCTTGTCTTGCATGGATTTTCTTTAGGTCTGCTTTTGCCGTGAAAAAATTTGGAGTAAAAATTTTTGACTCCAAATTTTTTTTTTGCGACGGCTCCATTTTTATGTCGCATACAAGTTTTTTCTGTTATAATGGTTATGTTTGAATGATATCAAATTATTATTGACGCTATTCTTCCAAGGAGGAGTTTATCTTGGCAAAGTTTTTTATTCGCCGTCCGATTTTTGCCATCGTCATTGCCATCGCGATGGTCATCATCGGCACGTTGGCGGCTGTGAGCCTGCCGGTCGCACAGTACCCGCGCATCTCGCCGCCGACGGTCAGCGTCGTGACAAGTTATGTCGGCGCGAATGCCAGCGTCCTGAACGAGACGGTGGCGCAGGTCATCGAGCAGCAGGTCAACGGCGTCGACGGCATGGACTATATGTCGTCGAACTCCGACGACACGGGACGCTATAGCCTGTCCGTGGTTTTCGATCTCAATTCCGACGCGGACTTGGACACGGTCAAGACGCAAAACAGCGTTTCCATCGCCTCGGCCAGTCTGCCCAATGAGGTCAGGTCTTACGGCGTCACGACGAAAAAGGCGTCGCCGGATATGGCACTGGCCGGTTCGCTGTACTCGCCGAACGGCACCTATACGCGGCAGTTCCTGAAGAACTACGCCGACATTTACATCATCGACAAGGTGAAGCGCGTGCCCGGCGTCGGCGACGTGAACATTTTCGGGCCGGACTACGCGATGCGCGTTTGGCTGAACCCGGACAAGCTGGCGGAACTGGGCCTCACCGTCGCCGACGTGACCGACGCGATCAAGAACCAAAACGTGCAGGCCCCGGCGGGCACCATCGGTATGCAGCCGACCCCGAAGGAGCAGGAGAAGCAGTACACGGGCCGCGTGGCGGGCCGTCTCGTCACCGACGAGGAATTTGCCAATATCATCGTTCGCTCGGATCCCAACGGCTCTTTCGTCCGCATGAAAGACATCGCGCGCATCGAGACGGGCGCGCGCCGCGAGCCGGTCTGGGCCTTTACGAACGGCATGACCGGTATCGGCTTCGGCATCCAGCTCACCAGCGACGCCAACGCGATGGACACGGTGCGCGGCGTGCAGGAGGTCATCCGCGAGGCGGAAAAGGATTTCCCGCCCGACCTCGAATATCGCGAGGTCATCGACAGCACCCGCTACATTCGCGCGTCGATCCACGAGGTCGCCGAGACCTTTATCGAGGCATTGGTTCTCGTTACGTTGATCCTTTATCTCTTCCTGCAAAACTGGCGGGCGACCCTGATTCCCGCCCTCGCCGTGCCAGTGTCGCTGGTCGCCACCTTCGGCGCTTTTGTCATTCTCGATTTTTCCATCAACACCCTGACGCTCTTTGCGATGGTGCGGGCCATCGGCCTCGTCGTCGACGACGCGATCGTCGTCATCGAGAACGTGGAGCGCAATATGACGGAGCAGGATCTTCCCGCGGACAAGGCGACGGAAATCGCCATGGACGAGGTGCAGGGCCCGATCGTTGCCACGACCTTCGTTTTGGCGGCGGTCTTTGTGCCGGTGGCGTTCCTCGGAGGCATGATGGGCGTCCTCTACAAACAGTTCGCGTTGACCATCACCATTTCCGTGGCGTTCTCGGCTTTCGTGGCTTTGACGCTGTCCCCCGCGCTCTGCGCGCTGCTTTTGAAGCCCCATGAGCTGGGCGCGGAAGGGAGCATGTTCGCGGGCTTCTTCGCGAAATTCAACGACTGGTTCGAGCGTGTCACGGGCAGCTACGCGGGACAGGTAGGCCGGCTCGTTTCGCGGCTGCGGCTGGGCGTCATCGCGCTCCTCGTCATCACCGTGCTGATGGGAATGCTCTACAAATTGGTGCCGTCCACATTTATCCCGCAGGAAGACCAAGGCTTTTACATTGCGTCCGTCACCCTGCCCGAGGGCACGTCGCTGAACCGCACCGCCGATACCACCCAGCGGCTGGCGGCGAAACTCGGCGAGCTGCCCGGCGTGGACAACGTGATGAACATCACGGGCTTCGACATTTTGTCCAACGGCGCGAAGTCCAACGGCGCGACGATGTTTGTCGGCCTTTCCGAATGGTCGCAGCGCGAGACGGTGGAGACTTCCATCAATACCGAAATCGGCAAGACCTTCGGCCTCGGCCGCAGCGTGACGCCGGAAGCCTTCGTCATCGCGTTCAACCCGCCGGCCCTCCCCGGTCTCGGCAACGTCGGCGGCTTCAATATGCAGCTTCTCGATATGTCCGGCCACACAGACATGGAGCTGGACGAAATCACGAAGCGCATCGTCGCGGCAGCGAACCAAAGGCCGGAGCTCCAAGGCGTTTACTCCACCTACTCCATCAATTCCCCGATTTGCGACTTCACCATTGATCGCGAGAAGGTCATGAACCTCGGCGTAAATCTTTCCGACGTGTTCACGGCGCTCCAAGTCAATTTCGGCGGCTACGAGGTCAACGACTTCGACCGCTTCGGCCGCACCTACAAAGTCGTGGTGCAGTCCGACACCGCCTACCGCACCGAGGCGGAAGCGGCGAAATTCGTCTTCGTGAAATCGAATACGAAGACACTGGTGCCCCTTGACACGCTCCTTGTGCCGAATCTCGACACCGGCGCGCCGATCATCTCCCGCTTCAATGCCTCGCGAAGCATCACGATCCAAGGCAGCGAAGCGCCGGGCTACAGCTCCGGGCAGGCGATGGCGGCGCTGGAAGAAGTGGTGCGGACAAACGCGCCTACGGGCTTCAACATCGACTGGGCGGGCCAGAGCCGCGAGGAGAAAAAGGCGGGCTCCAAGACGCTGGAAGTCTTGGCGTTGGCCCTGATCTTCGCGTTCCTCTGCCTCGCCGCGCTCTATGAGAGCTGGAGCGTGCCTTTCGCGGTGCTGGCGACGGTGCCCACGGGCATTTTCGGCGCGCTGATTTGCGAGTACGCGATGGGACAGCAAAACAGTATCTATATGCAGATCGGCGTCATCATGATCATCGGCCTCGCGGCGAAAAACGCGATCCTGATTGTGGAATTCGCCAAGGAGCGCGTAGATAAAGGCGACGACCCGGTGGAAGCCGCGATCGAGGCGTCAAGGCTCCGCCTGCGCCCCATCATGATGACCGCGCTGACCTCCGTCATCGGCTGCCTGCCGCTGGCCATCGCCACCGGCGCGGGCGCCGGCGCGAGAAACAACATGGGCATCGCCGTCGTCGGCGGCATGACCTTCGCCACGGTCATCGGCGTGTACCTGATCCCGGTGTTCTACGTCATCGTCGAGAAAGCGGCAAGGGCGATCAGGGGAGAAAAGACGTAATCCCGCAGCAAAAAAAGAACCGCTCTGTTTTGCGTTTTTGCGCAGAACAGAGCGGCTTTTCTTTTTTCAAATCAGCCAAATAGGCACAATCAGGCAGTTTTTGTCGAAGGCGCCCAAGCGTTCCGCCATGCAAAGAATGGCGCCCGTGCCGACGCGCAGCGGAGGCTTGTCGAGGAGGGAAAAGGTACGGGGCAGCCGCTTGTCCGGCGAGGCGGTCTTTTTGATTTCCAGTGGGAACAATGTGCCGTTTTCCTCTATGACAATGTCGATTTCTCTGGCGTCCCGGTCCCGATAAAAGTAGAGGTAAGGTTCCTGCCCGGCGTTTTGGTACCCTTTCACAAGTTCGGATACGGCGTAATTTTCAAGCAAGGCGCCGCTCATGGCGCCGCTTTCGGCAGTGGTTGGCGACGACCATCGCGTCAGATGACAGACGAGACCGGTGTCGTAAAAATATACTTTTGGCGTTTTGATGGTGCGTTTCAGGATATTGTTGGAGACCGGATGCAGTAAAAAGACAATGCCCAGCGTCTCCAAAATGTTCAGCCAGTCTTTGGCTGTCCGCTGGTCGATTTCCGCATCGTCGGCCAAAGACTTGAAATTCAAGAGCTGCGAGGTTCTGGCGGCGACGGCGGTGACGAAACGGTGGAAGCGCAACGCGTCAATTTCACCGGAGAGTTCGCGCACGTCCCGTTCCACATAGGTGGACAGGTAAGAGGCATAAAAAACGTCGCGGTCGACGTTTGCATCTCCCGCCAGCACCGGCATAGAGCCTTGCCACAGTCGCGCAAAAAGAGCCGGGGCGGCAATGGGCGGCATATCCTCCTGCGCGGCGCGCAGACAATCCAGATCCGCAGAAAAAGGCACGCAGGACGCGCCGAGAATTTCCCGTTGCGAAAGCGGCGACATGTGAAGGAGAGCGACGCGGCCGGCCAACGACTCGCGCACGCCCCGCATCAGGCGAAATATTTGCGATCCGGTCAGCCAGAACGCGCCCGGCTCGTGATGTTCGTCCGCATAGATTTTGATATAGGGAAACAGTTCCGGTGCGTACTGTACTTCGTCAATCAATACCGGCGGCTTGTGAAGCTGCAAAAAGAGTGTGGGGTCGTTTTTTGCCAGGTCGCGGGCGACGAGATCGTCCAGCGTAACATAAGCTCGTTGGGAGTTCTCTTTTTTCGTCAGCATCCGTAGCATCGTCGTTTTGCCCGCTTGTCGCGGACCGGTTATCAGAATGGCGGGGAAAGATTGGCTCAAGCGCAGGACGCGATCTTCCAAATGACGCCGGATATAGCCCATGACGCACCTCCAAAGCATTGTTTTCCATTCCCATTATAGCCAAAAATTTATTAAAAGCCAACTATTTTTCGGCAGATATTACATCGTAATGTAATATCTGCCGAAATTTTCATGAATTC
>JAGAZS010000035.1 GCA_017939945.1 Schwartzia sp. (in: firmicutes) | reverse complement strand
AGCATCTGCCCGATTTTCTCGGAAAGCGTCATATGCGAGAGGATTGCCTCCGCCCGTTCCTCCGCCGTCATTTGGGGCTCGAAGCCTTTCGTTTCCGTCTGCGTGGCCGCGCCGCCGCAGCCCGCGGAGAGGAACAGTGCGACGAGCAGCGCGGCAAGGAAAAGCGAGAATTTGCGTTTCATCGAAATTCCTCCAAGAAAAAAGGGGCTGCTTTTTACAGTCCCTTTTTTGATTTCCCGATTTACATCTGCCGATAGACGCCGATGACCTTGCCGAGTACGGCCACATTCTTTTCATAGAACGGCTTCATCGTGTCGTTTTCCGGCTGGAGCTTGACGCGGTTCTTCTCGAAGAAGATGCGCTTGACCGTGGCTTCCTCGTTCTCGACGAGGGCCACGACGATCTCGCCGTTTCTCGCCGTGTTCTGCTCCTTGACGAAAATATAGTCCCCGTCGTAAATTCCCGCGTTGATCATGCTCTCGCCCTGTACGCGCAGCATGAAGGTGTCGTCCTGCGTGCCGAGCAGCGACGCCGGGACGTTGAAGACTTCCTCGATATTTTCCTCCGCCGTGATCGGGATGCCGGCGGCCACTTTGCCGACAAGAGGCACGCGCAGCATATTTTCCCACGGATTCTCGCCGATGATCTCAATGGCGCGGGGCTTCGTCGGGTCGCGATGGATTTTCCCGTCGGCCTCCAGCATGTGCAGATACGAATGGACGGTGGAGCTGGAGCTGAGTCCGACCTTTTCGCCGATCTCGCGCACGGAGGGCGGATATCCCTTCATCTTCAGGAAGTCCTTGATGTACTTGTAAATTTCCGCGCAGCGCTCCGGAGCCGTTTTGTTCTTTCTGGACATTCGATCTTCTCCTTTCGAACATACGATTTGTCACAATATATCATAGAAAAGTATGTTTGTAAACACTTTTTTGGCGATTTTCCGCGATTTTCCGCGATTTTTTAGCGAAAAACTATAGGAATGACATGATCTCGTCGGCTTCCATTTCGTCAAAATCCTCGGCGGCACGGCGTTTCAGAAGCTCGCCTGCCGTGCGGTTGTGGTCGAGCTTTTCCATGATGCGTCCCAGCAGCAGGAGAACGGTTTCAACGTCGAGCTGCGTGTTTTTGGAAGAAGCCTTGAGCAGCAGGGGAAACTCGGCGGCGCGGAAGCGCAGGACGAACAGCTTGAAATTCGCCAGGAATCCGCCCGCGCAGGAAAACGGGTACAGGCGAAGGAAAAGCTCGTTGACTGCGAGATTTTCGAGGATATGGCCGTGTATCGAATGAAGGAGCTTCTCGCTCTCCGTCTCGCATTCCGAAAGGCAGGCGGCGAGCTCGTTGAGCCGGCCCGGCGTGTAATTTTCTTCCGCCTCGTACAGCGCGGCCATCAGTTCTCCCATATAGCGGAGCCGCGTATAGGACGGCCCGCGCCTGCGGGTTTCCGCGGCGGGTTTTATATTTTCGGCGCAGGCGGCAAGCACTTCGGCGTCGGGCAGCCGGTTCCCGTAACGAGCCTCAAGGACCGCGAGGAAGCGGCCGAGATGGAGAAAACGAAGCCGAAGGGGCCGTGTCCGATCCTGCAGTATGGCAATCATTTGGAGTTGGAGCGCGCGCAGTTTTTCCCGGATCAAAAGCGCTTCCATCGGCGGATGCGTCAATGAGGAGGCGCGTCGCGCCGGAACGGTCCGTTCCTCGAACCGCATCGGCGAGTCGGGGAGCAGCGCGAGACGGGCCGCCACGGGGCAGGTCATCGCTAGCGATCGCTCGATAAAATCGCCGAAGCGATAGGAAACGCGCGGATACGAGTCGCAGATATCGGGAAGATAGGCTTCGCCGTAAGTCGTCTGCAAGCAGCAAAGGCCGTCCGCGCCGAGGAACGAGCAGGCCCCGTTTTCTTCATGCTTTGTTTCCCAGCCCGTGTCTTCTTTTTCGACGAGCTTCGAGAAAACCGCCTTGCGGTCCTTTGAAGGCAAGCGCGCCAACCGTTCCCAAGCCGCCGTATCCACGGGAATGCGCCAGTCCCGGCAGCAATGGCTTCCGCAGGCCGATCCGTTACAACGGAATTCCCAAAGATAAGAGGGTGCGAATACGCGCTCCTCGGATTGTTCCTCCTGATTCGATTGTCCGGTTCGTTCCCCCATGGTTCATTTCCCGCCTTTCATACATTCCATATTACCGTGATTGCGGGGCGAAGGTCAAGATGCGCACACAAAAAAGAAAAATCTGCTATAATGTAAGATATGATTTTTCAAGATGCATAGGAGGTGCGTTCATGTCCCTCTTGGACGATACGCTCGCCCGCATCCAGCCGCCGGATGATGCTGCGGGCGGCGAGGTGCGGGCGCGGCTGGAAAAAATACTGGGCGGCGCCGCGCCGATGGGTGCATTGGGCGAGCTTTTGGAAAAATTTGCCGCGATCACGGGAAGCGATGCTCCCGCGGAAATCAAGAAATGCGCGATCATCTGCTGCGCCGACCACGGCGTCGCGGAAATGAACGTCAGCGCCTACCCGGTCTCGACCACGGTGCAGATGACGGCGAATTATTTGATTTCCCGAGGCGGAACGGCAAACGCGCTGTCGAACTTTTCCGGTTCGGAGCTGCTCGTCGTCGACCTCGGCATCGCTTCGGATACATCATGGATTCCCGGATTGATTCAAAGGAAGATTGCCTTCGGCACGAAAAATTTCGCGAAAGGTCCGGCCATGACGCGCGAGGAAGCCGTGCGCGCCGTCGAGACCGGTATCGAGCTGGCGGAAAAATGCGCGTCGGAAGGCGTCTGCTGCTTCCTGCCCGGGGAAATGGGAATCGCGAACACTTCCTCGTCGGCCTGCATCGTCGCCGCCGCCTGCGGGCTGACGCCGGAGCAGGCGACCGGGCGCGGCACGAATATTTCCGACGAGCGGCTGAAGGTGAAAATCGAAGTCGTGCGGCAAGCGCTGGAAATCAACCGTCCCGACCCGACGGACGGAATTGATTTGCTCTCGAAAGTCGGCGGCTTCGAGCTCGGCTGCATCGCCGGCATTATCCTCGGCGCGGCGGCGCACCGCGCGTTTGTCATGCTGGACGGATTCAACACCGGCGCGGCGGCGTT
>JAGAZS010000297.1 GCA_017939945.1 Schwartzia sp. (in: firmicutes) | reverse complement strand
GGGAATCGCGGTGGGGGAAATCAATGCTTCATAGTCGGGGTCGATGTCGTCGGCTTCGTACCATAGCTGTTTAAGCTTTTGCTGCATGGGAAGACGGTCCTCATCGACGATGGCGGCAAAGTCGACATCCGATTCCTCGTCATAGTCGCCGCGAGCGTATGAACCGTACAGATAGATTTCGCGCACCTTGTCCCCAAAAATACGGCGGTAGCAGTCGGCCATCTTTCGGCAAATCAAATCCAGTTTTTCTTTTTTCATGGCTGTACTCCTCTCGCAGATGAAAGAAAAAGACTTGTAAGTATCAGAACATACATTTTTTGTTTCACGTAAAATATTAGAACATGTATGTCTTTGTTTCACGTGAAACATTTTTCGATTTTACAGATTGAGCGCTTCTTTTGCCAGTTTTACCGCCGCGACGCCGTCGGGGGCGTAGAGGTCGGCTCCGGCTTCTTTTGCGTACTCCGGAGTGACGGCGGCGCCGCCGGCCATGACCTTTGCGTTTACGCCGTCGGCTTTGAGTGCTTCGACGACCGTCTCAATCTCGGTCATGGTGGTGGTCATCAGCGCACAGAGTCCGACGATGTCGGCACGGTTCAGTTTGGCGGCCTCGACGATAGTCTGGGCGGGAACGTCCTTGCCCAGATCGATCAGCTCGAAGCCGGAGTTTTGCAATAGAGCGGCGACGATGTTCTTGCCGAGGTCGTGGACGTCGCCTTTGACAGTGGCGATGACCACGGTGCCCAGCTTTTTCGTCTCGGCGGCGGGAAGCAGTTCTTTGAGTTTCGTGAATGCTTCGCGCATCGCCTCGGCGGAAAGCAGCACCTGCGGCAGGAACACGCGGCCCGCGCCGAAGTCCACGCCGATGTCGTTCATCGCGGCGGTCAGTGCTTTTTCGGTAATCTCGTTCGGATCGAGCTTTTCCTCCACGGCGCGCGCTATGAGTTCCGGCATACGTTCCTTTTCGCCGCGAATCACGGCGGCCTTGATGGCGGTCAGCGCGTCCATATCTTCCTCTTTCATGGTTGCGGCAGCTTTCGGAACGGCGAGGTTCGAGGCGTTTTGGCTGTAGGCGCGGCCGTTGGGGTCTTTTCCCAAGAGCGCGGCGGACGCGGACAACGCGTTCTGCATCGCGTCGTCGTAGGGATTCATGATCGGCGCGTCGAGCCCCGCCGCAAGGCACATCGAGAAGAAGGTGCTGTTGATCAGCGGGCGGTTCGGCAAACCAAAGGAAATATTGCTGAGGCCCATGGTTGTCGGATAGCCAAAGCGCTCGCGGTAAAGCCGCAGGGTATTGAGGGTTTCTTTCGCTGCGTCGGTCTCGGCGGCAATGGTTAGCACAAGGGCGTCCAGCAGGAAGTCGCCGTCCTTGAGTCCCGCTTCCTTTGCTGCGTCAATAATTGTCTGCACGGCTTCGACGCGCTCCTTCGCCGTTTTCGGTACGCCGTCCTTCGTGATCGGCAGGCAGAGAATGGCCGCGCCGTATTTTTTCGCCAACGGCAAGAAGGTCTTGAGACGTTCCGGCTCGGCGCTGACCGAGTTGATCAGCGCGCGTCCCGGATAGACGCGGAGGCCCGCTTCGAGTGCGGCGGCGTCGCTGGTGTCGATGGCCAGCGGCGCGGCGGTGAGCTGTGCAATCTCCATGACGGCGCGGCGCATGGCGGCGGCTTGGTCGATGCCGCCGACGCCCATATTGACGTCGAGGATTTTTGCTCCTGCTTTCACTTGATCGAGCGCTTCTTTTTTGACGGAAAGCAAGGAGCCGTCCTTGATCTCGGCTGCCAACTTCTTGCGGCCCGTCGGGTTGATGCGCTCGCCGATCAGCACCGTCGGCAGGCTCTTGTCGATGACGACGGTTTGGGAACGGCTGGAAAGGCGCAGGACGCGCGGCACAGCGGACCGTACGGGTTCCGGCGCCGTCTTCGCGGCTTCGGTAATCGCGCGGATATGTGCGGGCGTCGTGCCGCAGCAGCCGCCGATATAGGTCGCGCCCGCCGCGATCAGCTTCGGCGCCCAATGGGAAAAGTCCTCCGGCGTCATCGGGAAGATCGTCCTGCCGTCGACGAACTGCGGAAGCCCTGCGTTCGGCTGTACGACGACCGGTTTCTCTGTGCTTTTCGCGAGCTGTTCGACCACGGGCAATAGCTCGACCGGGCCGAGGGAGCAGTTGACGCCGATGATGTCCGCGCCCATGGCGTCCAGCACTGTGGCCGCCGTTTCCGGGTCTGTGCCCGTGACGGTGCGCCCGTCCTCGCTGTAACTCATCTGGCAGATCACGGGAAGCTTCGTCGCGTCTTTTGCCGCCAAAAGCGCGGCGCGCATTTCCTGCAGATCGATCGAAGTCTCGATGATGATATAGTCCGCGCCCGCGTCGGCAAGCGCTTTTGCCTGTTCGAAATAAGCATCGTAAGCGGTCTCGAAGCCGAGGTCGCCCAGCGGCTCGATGAACCGTCCCGTCGGGCCGAGGTCGCCCGCGATCTTCGCGCGGCCGTTGGCGGCGCGTTTAGCGGCCTGTACCGCCGCCGCATTGATTTCGGTGACGCGGTTTTCGAGGCCGTAGTGGGCAAGCTTCAAGGACGTTGCACCGAAGGTGTTCGTCGTGATGATGGTCGAACCGGCTTCGATATAGGCGCGGTGAATCGCCTCGATCATTTCCGGCCGCTCGACGTTCACCAGCTCCGGGCATTCGCCGGGCTTCAGCCCCGCGGCCTGCAGCATCGTCCCCGTGGCGCCGTCAAAAATCTCTATCATAACGTGTTGCTCCTTTTCTCATACACCTGAATTACCTTCCTATTGTATCATGTAACCATTTGCGATACAAATAAAAAAGGGAAGCAGTGTACTGTCGTTTGATTTTTTGCAGGAAAAAAGACAGAAATATAGAATATAACCAAGATAAGAGAAAAAAGAGACGTGAACCGGTAACGAGAAACGGCAAGCGATACAGAAGGGGAAGATGGCCATGCAGGAAGAAAACAAGGTGCGATTCGAGAAATTGCCGGCAAGAGAGCAGGCGCGGCTCTGCTCGGTTTACGGTCCGCAGCCGCAAAGCGGGTATGCGGCTCACAGGATTTCGTATGCCCGCGAGTTGACGCCTTTCGAGGTGTGGTTTTTCGGGAAGGGAAACTTCCTGTCCCCGAGTTTTTTGACGCAAACGCTGTACAAGATAAAGGGAACACTCTCGCCGATCCGCTTCAACCGCGCGCTCCGGGAGCTGGACGTGCAGGAAGATATACTGCGAACGAATTACTGCGACATGGGCGATCGGGTGCTGGCGGTCGTGACGAATGAACGGAAAAATGCGGAGACCGTCATTTTCAACAATTTGCAGGGGCGCGATCCCGAGGAGATCAATACCATGCTGCGGCGTTCCGCGGCTGCGGCGCTCCGCTATCCCTTTGACGTGGAAAAGGGCGGGTTGCTTCGGATTTACGTCTTCCATACGGGGAAGGATGAATATGCGGTGCTGGTGACGGCTGCGCAGATCATCATGGATCGTTTCGACGTGCGGGCGCTTTTCCGCGCGGCGATGGGGCTGCCGGAGGGAAAGACCAGCGCTGCGCCGCCCATTCTCCACAACGTGCAGATGGAAAACAAGATGAACGAATACTGGAAGAAACTGCTGGCCGCACCGCCGCGCCTCGCTCCTTTGCAGTGGGAGCTTGCGGATGTGCAGCCGCACCACTACAAGCAGCGGGCCTGCCGTGTCGTCTTCCCCAACGGGCTTTTTTCCGACCTGATGACCGAGGCAAAAGGCAACCGCCTGATGCTGATGGCATTTCTGGCTACCGCCTGGGGGCTCCTCCTGCAGATTGAAGGGCGGCACAAGGACCTTTGCTTCTGCCTGATTGCTCCGGCACGGAAAGCGCAGGAAGAAGACGCCTGGCGGCCGTTCAATATGGTGCCCGTACGGCAGACCATCGACAACGATGAAACGGTGGAAAACTTCGTGAAGCGGCAGTTCCAGCAGCTTGTCATTTCCAAGCCATACGCCTGCTTTGACTGGGAAAGCTTCGGCAATTTTTTGGGCGGCGAAGGGAAACCCTTCAATCATTTTCTCGACTTTTACGATTTTCTTTCCGAAGAGAAGCCGTACTCGTCGCAGCCGGCCGCGCCGGAGGGAACCGTCGTTTCCCAGCATTCGTGGGACGCGCAGAGCATGAAGCTGAGCCTGTATTTCCGCTATACTCGGTCGGCGGCTTCGGTCGTTCTCCTTTACGACGAGGACGCCTTCGCGGCGGGGACGGGCGAGCGCGTTACGAAATCCTACCTTTTGACGCTTCAGCAGATGCTTACGAATCGTTTCGAGACAGTTTCCGCTTTCCGGGCAAACCTGGAGGAGCGGCTGCGCGCGGAAAAGAAGTTCCAGGCGGCCTACCAGGAGGAAGAGAAAGCGCGGCTGCAGAACGCCGTTTCGCTCATGCCGCTGCTGCAGGGCGAGGACGCGGGCATGATCCAGGTTTTCATGAAACAGGGAGTTCTTTTCACCTATTACGAAGGCGACCGCATCGAAGGCATGGGACGCGATTTGCTCTTTGTAGCGGAAGGGAAGCTGGTCCGCAGCATCGAGGACAGCGAAGGCTGGTACCGCACACTGGGCATCGCCAAAGAGGGAACGTGGCTGAACGAGACAGTGATGCTGGAGGAACGGAAGGCATTGCTCGCCGCCGAAGTCCTGTCCGAGCGCGCCACGATCCTGGCCATCTCGAAAGAATCCATGGAAAACATCCTTGCACTATACCCAAACCTTTGGCCGAAAATCACCGCCCACGCCATCGCCCAGCTCGAAACCTTCCAAAGACTCTGGGCGCAGTCGTAAAGGAAAAACGAAAAGCATCGCCGTGAAAGTTGGCGATGCTTTTTTGTTTGACTTTTTGTGCAGTAAAAGATAAAAAGTGAAATAAAAAGTGAAAACAGTAAACAAAATAGTGAACAAAGGTTGAAAAAAAGTTGAAATGATTTGCTGAAATGTTAAAAAACGGAAGAGAAAAGTTAAAAACAAAAATTAAAAATGAAACTCCAACCCGAGGGAGAAGCCGACGCCGTTGTAGCCCGGATTCTTGGAGCCCATGCCGTTGGAGCAGTGGGCTATCGACCAGCCGAGGTTTACGGAGCCGCGGTCGCTGTAATCCCAGATCAGGCGCGGACCGGTGCGCCACATGAAGCCCCATGGACGCCCGCCGCCCGGATGGCAATGGTTGAAGAACAGCAGGCTGCCGCTGGCGTCCCAGGCCGCCGAGAATTTGCCGGAAACCTTTTGCTTCCAGCGAAGCAGGATGGCGGGTCCAAATCCGACCGCCTGGCTGTCCAGATAATGGTCGTAGTCGTCCGGCATGGTATAGCCGAGAGCGCGGGAAAACGTGAGCCCGCGATGGATAATAAGGTCGCCGGTTTTATGGACCGGCTGGAAGACGTGTATATTGTAAGTATTCACGTCACGATTGTTGAAGAACCGCGCGTCAAGATACTCGAACTGAAACTCTAACCGGTTCTTGTCGAGAGGAGCGGCCTTTTTATCTTTTGCAGGCCTTTTCTCCGTCTCGGCTGTAGCAGTCGTCTTGGAAGGATTCGCGTCCTTGGCGGCATAGGCTGCAGAAGAAAACGAAAGGATGCCGAGCACGCAACCCAGCACGGCAAAATTTATCAATTTCTTGTCCTGAAACAATCCGAACAAACCAACCAGCTCTTTTCTTTAAAATTTGGAATTCGTAAAACCGCCGGTATTTTGCAGGTACAAGCGAAGAGTTAGTAACAATCATTACTAAACTCTTCTCTTTTGGCATCATTATTTGTCATGCAATTTTTTGTTTTGTTTTGTCCGTTGTCTTTGCGGTCATTGCCCTATAGGTGTTTGTGTTTGCCTTGACAAGGGAAATGAATTGACGTTCCTTTAGTTCGATCTGGAAAGGGCTTGTCGGCGTCGGGACTTTGTCATGATCGTCTTCCATGCAGGCCAGCGCAAAACACAGTGCGTCTTCCGCCATTGCAAGCGCGTCTTCTATTGTGTCGCCTTCCGTTGCGCCGCCGATGTCCGGGAATGTGACAATATATCCGCCTTCCTGCGCTTCTTCAAAAATAGCCGGGTAAACATATTTCACACTAATCCCTCCTATTTGATTCCTGCCTGTTTCAAGATTACTTCCGCTGTTCCTTTGCGCATTTCTTGGGAATCATGCCTGGGAACAAAGAATTTCCTGTCCGTGATCGGACTGTACCACCATT
>JAGAZS010000296.1 GCA_017939945.1 Schwartzia sp. (in: firmicutes) | reverse complement strand
ATGCCGCCTGTACCGCAAGCAGGATCATATACTGATTCTCCCGGCTTCGGGTCGAGCAGCCGCACCATCAATTTGACAATCGGGCGGGGCGTGTAAAACTCGCCCGCGTTCTTTTTCGAGAGGTCCGCGAATTTCTTGATCAGATATTCGTAGCTGTCGCCCATAATGTCGGCGGAATAGTTTTTATTGCCCACCTTGACCTTGGACATGTGCTCGATGAGGTCTTTCAGCCGCTCGTCTGTCAGCTTCCCTTTGTCCGTCCAGGTTGCGTCGTCAAAGCTGCTGAATACGCCGGACAGTGTTTCTGGATTCGCTTTTTCAATTCCCTTCATCGCTTTGACAATCGCTTTTCCCACGTTTTTGCCGACGCTGCGAATATCCTCCCAGTGGCACCCCTCCGGAATCACGAAAAGGTGCATATCCTCGGCGGAGGCATATTCCTCATCGTTTCCGGATTCCTCCATTGCGTCGGCATATTCCTCGTCGTACACGTCCGAGATGCGCTTGAAAAACAGGATTGGTATAACGTAACTCTTAAATTCGTCCTGATTGATGGGGCCGCGTAAAATGTTGCACGCGCCGAAAAGATGATTGAAAAGCTGTTCGCTGGTCGTTTGTTTCGATGGCTGCGAAACCTCTTTCACGTCGGCGTCGGCGGCTTGCACCGCAGATTCCATGCGTTTTCCCGGCTGTCGCCGCTCACCTTGCGCGCACGTTTCCTTTTGACCGGTACATGCATATCCTTCGTTTGCTTTTCCATCATCGGAGGATATTTATTTTCGATCTCCGTCAAAATCCGCAAGAGTTCTTCGTCCAAAAAAGTCAGCGCGTGCTTTCGAATGTCCGCAGGAATACCGTAATAGGCTTCGGCAACGCCGCCCGTAATCGCAGCGAGAGTGTCGCTGTCGCCGCCGATGGAAACGGCGTTTCGTATCGCGTCTTCAAATCCCGTCGATTCAAAGAACGCCATCAAAGCCTGCGGCACAGTTCCCTGGCATGTTTCATCGAAGGTATAGCTGCTGCGAATCTGTCGCAGCGTAAAATTCATCGGATAGTAATTTTTGTCGATTTCGTCCCGAATTTCCAAAATGCTGCTGCCGCTCCGCGCCATGTAAATCGCGACGACGGTTGCCTCGGCCCCTTTCATTCCTTCCGGATGGTTATGTGTCACGGCAGTCATATCTCTGGCAAGTTGCTTTGCTTCCTCCATACTGGACGCCGCAAAGCCGGCCGCACTTACCCGCATAGCGGCCCCATTACCGAAACTGCCATACGGCTGCGGGGACTCGGCTACAATCCAATTGCGAAAGCTGCCGCCGTATCCGCAATCCGGATATTTCCTGCCGATACGTTGCATGCACTCTACAGCTTTTTCCGAAAGATCGCTATAGTCCGATTTGCTTTCCATAATCGCCTGCGCCAACGCCAACGACATGATACTGTCGTCCGTCGGGAAGCATTTGTATGTAAGAAACTCAAAATCTTTTGCTCGATAATTGTTCCATTCAAACCGGGAGCCTACAATATCCCCGATGATCGCTCCTAACATGTATTGGCCCCCTTCAAAGCATGGCCTGCAATTTTTCTAGAGTATTATTCCACCGTTCTTCGGCGTTTTGGATTGTCTTTAGATACACATCCAATTCCCTCTGATACTCGTCTGTCATCTGCTTTTGTTCTTCCATGGGAGGAAGAGGTATCTCAACTTCCTGCAAATCTCTGAAACTCAAGTTTACTACGGCCGTACCTTGTTGTACCGAAGCTAGAATTTTTGCCCCCAAGGGACTGTCGAAAAACATTTTTAGGTAGACGCTATCAAGCAAATCCTGTCTCGGGCGAATAACAATGATATTTGATGATGTAATGCAAGGATAATCCTGCTGACGAAATACGGCGATACGAGTTGCCGTCCCTCGTGCCGGGAGAAGCACATCCCCGTCCTCCAAAAGATAACTGGTGAGTTTGCGCTCAGGCTCGCTTATATGCTCCAAGTTCTCATAATCAATAGTATATTCTCCAAGGTTAGATATGTTGACCACGCCCACATTGCCGGTACT
>JAGAZS010000295.1 GCA_017939945.1 Schwartzia sp. (in: firmicutes) | reverse complement strand
GATGACATGGTCGAGGCGGGGAAGCCGGAGCAGATTGAGATGCTGGCGGCGGTCTATACGGCGGAGGATTTTCTGGAGCGCGTTCCGGAAATGCTCCGCGCCATCGACTTTCGGGTTGCCGAGTATATTAAGAGCATGTTCGGCCTGATTGAGGCGTTGTACGGGAAAGGTGCGGAATACCAAGGGCGGGAACGTCCGTTGATGTATCATGTGGTTCATGCCTTCGGCTTGGAAGAGCAAGAGGTGCCGCTGGCCAAGCTGGTGGAAACATATCAGGAGACATTCCGTCCGGCGCAAGAAATATTGCTTCGGAAGTTCGGGCATATTTTCGAGAACTACCTTGTCAACGAATTCTTTTTGGAGCATTACCCACAAAGGATTACCGGGACGCTGGTGCAGAACTATATTTTGTTCGTGATGACATACAAGCTGCTGGAGTTCATTGCGGTTTCCATGGCGGTTGCGGGGGAAGCGGAAGAAGAGAAGGAAGCCAACGAAATGGAAAAAGGAAAAATGGAAAAGGGTGAAATGGACGAGGAGAAGCTGGTGGACTTGATTGGGCATATGGCGTCTTCCTTCGACCACAACACGGAGTTTCTGAAATCCGTTGCAAAGGATGCCCTGAAGCGGCAGAAGAACGTCGTCGCCTGCATGAAGAATCTTTTGTATGCAGGCGAGGAATTTACTGCATAAAAAAGGGAGGGGATAGCGTGTTTACATACACATATCAAACGAAAGGCACTTGCTCGAAGGCAATCGAGATCGTTTTGGACGGGAAAAAGATTCAAAGCGTCGCGTTTGCGGGGGGGTGTCCCGGCAATCTGGCGGGCATTTCCAAGCTGGTCGAGGGTATGGACATAGATTTTGTGATCGAGCGCTTTGCGGGGACGACCTGCGGTCCGCGTCCGACTTCCTGCCCCGATCAGCTTTCGATTGCGCTGCGCGAGGCGTACGAGGCGGAAAAGGCTGCGGAGGCGTAAACGATGTTGTTCGACAGTCATTTGCATACGGAGTTTTCGGCGGACTCGGACATGAAGGCGAAGGACGCTTTGGCACGCGCCGAGGAGCTTGGAATCGGGCTCGTGTTTACCGAGCACATCGATTTCAGCTATCAAGGTGAAAAGAGCTTCATTTTCTCGCCCGAGGAATATTGGGCGGCATATGAGCCCCTGCGCGGGGAGCAGCTTTCTCTTGGCGTAGAGCTGGGCATGGTGCCGGGGGAGCTGGAAATGGCGAAGACCTTTCTCGCCCGTGCGCCCTTTGACGAGGTGATCGGTTCGATCCATCTGATTGACGGCGGCGATATTTACGAGCCGTCGACCTACGAAGGGAAAACGCAGCAGGAGGTTTACCTGCGCTATTTCACGCTGATGCGGGATATGGTGCGTCAAAATCCGTTTATCGACACGCTGGCGCATATCGACTACATCGCCCGCTATGCGCCCTATGAGCGGCCGGATATTTCTTATGCGGATTGGCACGACGCGATTGACGAGGTGCTGCGTGCGGTCGTGGAAACGGATACGGCGCTGGAAATCAACACGCGGCGATTTGACGACCGTCTCGCGATGAAGGAGCTGGCGCCGATTTATCGTCGTTTTGCGGAGCTTGGCGGGCGGTGCGTGACCATGGGTTCGGACGCGCACCGGAAAGAAGTCGTCGGCGCGCATCTTTCGTTGGCGGCGCAAATGGCGGAGGCGTACGGGCTGGAAATCGTGACGTTTTGCGGGCGAAAGCGCGTGAAAGTTCACTGAGATTGCTCTTTTAGGAGAAAACGAGCAAGAGGCGAAGGAACGCGGATACAGGACGGTTTGACAAAAAGCATATAAAAGGTAAAAAAGGCAAAAGAAAACCCCATGCGCTTCAATTTTGCTTGGCGCATGGGGTTTTGCTATGCAGCTTCATTTTTCAGTCAGGAATTGGGACGGGTTTACGTGCATGCGGAACAAAAGCGGAATGAGTTCCAGCTCTTCCAATACGCTGACGACGGTGTCGGGGGCGCATTTGCTGAGATTGATGGTGAACGGATGCTCCAGCGCCTCTCCGGCCAAAGTGCCGAATACGCAAACCGTCGGCGTCTGTGTATGCCCGTACTTGGCTTCCTTGACGACGGCATAGCCCATCGTCGTCCTGAGCACGGTACCGACGGGGTAGATGGCGACGTTGTCGAAAAACAGCTTCAAGAGCTTTTCGTCGAACTGTCCCGGCGAGCATTTCGTCATGATCTTGTACGCGATATGCGGTCGATAGGCGGGCTTGTATGCACGGGCGCTGGTCAATGCGTCGTAGACGTCGGCGATGGCGACAATGCGCGAAAAACGGTGAATCTGGTCGCCGACGAGATGATCCGGATAGCCGCGTCCGTCGATATGCTCGTGATGCTGTCCGGCAATGACGGCCAGCATTTGGGCGTTCGGTACGGAAAGTGTGTTGAGTTTGATGCGTCCCGCTTCCGGGTGCATCCTGATGATATAAAGATCACGGCTGGAAAGCTGCTCCGATTTTGTCAGAATATCGGGCGGGATGATCAATTTCCCGATGTCATGCAGCAGGCCGCCCATGACGAAGGTGATCAGATCTGCGCCGGAAAGGTCGCAAAGCGAACCGAGGATTGCGGACAGCAGCGCGACATTTACGCTGTGACCAAAAGTGTAGTCGTCGTGCATACGGATGTCGGTAAGCTGCACAAGGTTTTCGCGGTTCTCGAGAGCATTCGTCAGGATGGACTCGGCGGTAGACGTCAAGGCTGCCGGGTCGAGCTCGCCGGTTTCTTCCAGATGGTGGAACGTATCGTAAACCATGTGGATTGCGTCGGCGCGCGTGCTTTCCTCCAGAACGTCGTCGGGAGGGGCGACGGAAATGTCGGGATCGGAGGACATAACGGAAAGTTCCAGCACATCCATTTTCGCGAGCCGGTCGATATGATCCTGGGTTATGGACGTGCCGCGGGCCAGGGCAAGCACACCTTGGTGGTCGTATATGCTCTGGGCCGAGACCATGCCAGGCTGCAGGTCCTTGATGAGCAAATGGATCATCGTCATTCCTCCGAGTTTAGTGTTACGAAAAACTATTAACATTATAACATAGGAAGAATGGCTTTTGGTAGTTTTGAATAAAATGGGATAAAAAGACTAAACTTGTCAACCTGGGAAGCTTCTTTTTGTTTTACAGCACGAGTTTCTCACGGATGCGGGCGACGGCTTTTTCCGTGTCCTCCCGCGCG
>JAGAZS010000294.1 GCA_017939945.1 Schwartzia sp. (in: firmicutes) | reverse complement strand
GGAGACCCTGCGGGATGGCGTCATGGGCGTCGCGCAGCAAATCGCGGCGGGCGCGCCGCTGGCTCTTGCGATGATGAAAAAGGAAATCAACAATTACGGCGCGAGCCTCGACGACACGCTGACCTATGAGGCGATGGCGATGTCCGCGCTCCTCGGCACCGAGGACTTCAAGGAAGGCGTCAAGGCGTTCTCGGAGAAGCGTGCGCCGGTGTTCACGGGAAAATAGACGAAAAATTTTCTTGCCCCAATTACAAAGGAGACGGTTTCCATGGAAAAATCTTTTTCGATTCCCATTTCTCGCCGCAGCTTTATGAAATTGGCGGGACTTGCGGCGGCGGGCGCAGTGCTTGGCGGTGCGGATACGCCGAGAGCGAAGGCTGCCGCGCCTGTGACGCCCTCGGCGGATTTTGGCGATGCAGAGTTGCCCGTTTTGTATGACGTGGACGTTTGCGTCGTGGGCGGAGGATCCGCCGGGACGGCGGCGGCGGTCAGCGCGGCGCGGAAAGGCATGAAGACCGTGCTGGTGGAGCAGGGCATCGCTTTGGGCGGTCTCCAGACCCTCGGCTGCGTATTTCCCTGCATGCCGACTTTTGCCGACGGCAGCGATACGCCCTACATCACCGACCTCAATCGGCGCATGGAAGGGCAGGGCGTGTCGCCGTCTTTGGGCTTTGAGACGGACACTTATTACGGCGGCGGTCGTGGGCAGTACGAGGCGGAGTACCTTTCTCTCGTTTATGACGAAATGTGCGAGGAAGCGGGAGTCGAAGTCCTGTACGGCGCTACGCTGGTGGGCGCGATTACGGAAGCGGAAAGAATCGCCGCTTGCGTTGTCCAGACCATCGAAGGGCTGGCGAAGATCCAAGCGAAAGTTTTCATCGACGGCACGGGCGACGCACTGCTTTCCCGCTTCGCCGGGATTCCGGCGGAAAAGGGATCGGAAAAGAACGGGCGCAACCAGCCTATGAGTTTGCGTTTTGAAATGGGCGGAATCGACGTGGGCAAAGTCTACCACTTCTTTACGAAAGAACTGAAAGACGACTGGACGAAGGGCAAGTTCGCGCAGATCGTGGAGGAAGCGCTGAAACAGAAAAAGGCGCCGTTCCTCGAATTCGCAAAATGGAAAAAGAACGAGGAATTTTTCAAGAGCGGCGTGGCGGACGGCGAGCTGACCGAGGACGATATTTTGTATATCCAGGCCTTTACGATCCGCAGCAAGCCCGGCGTGATGTCGATGAACTGCCCGGAGATGCCGCCGCTTTCTTTCAGTTCGACGGGTGCGATTTCCAAGAGCAAATCGGCGAGCTTCGGGCGGAAGATGATGCGGCGGCTGGCGTCGTTTTTCGTGCATAATCTCCCCGGCTTTGAAAAAGCTTATATCAGCCGTGAGGCGAGCCTCGTGGGAGTGCGCGAGTCTTGGCGGATTCGCGGGAAATACGATCTGGAAGCCGACGACTATATCAAGGCGCGCCGTTTCCCCGACGCGGTCTGCCGCACGGCGTACCCCATCGACATCCACGACGTGAAGCTGGATTTGTTTGAGAAGCTGAAAAAAGGCCAGTATTATGAAATCCCGTATCGCGCGCTGGTGACCAACGAGCTTGCCAACCTGATCGTGGCTGGACGCTGCGCCAGCGGCAGCTTTGCCGCGCAGGCCTCTTTCCGCATCCAGCCCACCTGCATGAGCATGGGCGAAGCGGCGGGCATCGCGGCGGCGTGGGGCGTCAGGCACGGCATCGACGTGAACGCGGTGCGCTGGGAGCAGATCCCGAAAAGCGAGCGCAGCTACGTCAGCGAAGGATAAGGGCGGACAGGACGGAGGAAGGAACAAGGTTTGTTATCATGGCAGGGGGAGCGGACGTATGAAAAAAGTTTTTGCGGTATTGTGCGC
>JAGAZS010000293.1 GCA_017939945.1 Schwartzia sp. (in: firmicutes) | reverse complement strand
TCGAGCTGCAGAAGCACGGAATCCCGGAGGAAGAGAAGGCGTCGGAGGGTCTGATCCGTTTAGCGAAAAAGTATGGCGTCGGGCTGGTCGTGACCAACGATTCCCATTATACGCACAAAGAAGACGCGTCGTTCCACGACGTTTTGCTTTGCATCCAGACGGGCAAGACGCTGGATGATCCGGGAAGGATGCGTTTTCAGAACGACGAATTTTATATGAAATCGCCGGAGGAGATGGGAAAGCTGTTCCCCGAGTATCCCGAGGCGATGGAAAATACGCTGCGCATCGCCGAGCGGTGCAACGTGGAATTTACCTTCGGCAAGCATATCCTGCCGAGATTCCCGTTGCCGGAAGGGATGACGGACGAAGCGTATCTACGGCAGCTATGCGAGGAAAAGATTGGAGAACGCTACGAGCCGATCACTGACGAGGTGCGCGAGCGGCTGGACTATGAGCTGGGCGTTATCCATCAAATGGGATTTGACAGCTATTTCCTGATTGTCTGGGATTTCATCAACTATGCGCGGGAGCATGGCGTAGCTGTGGGGCCGGGGCGCGGCTCGGCGGCTGGCAGTATTGTCGCGTATATCCTAGGCATCACGGACATCGACCCGTTGAAATACGCGCTGCTGTTTGAGCGTTTCCTGAACCCGGAGCGCGTGACGATGCCGGATATCGACGTGGATTTCTGCTATATTCATCGTAAGAAAGTTATTGATTATGTGAAAAAGCGTTACGGGGAAGACCATGTGGCGCAGATCATTACCTTCGGCACAATGGCGGCGCGGGGCTCGGTGCGCGACGTCGGACGTGTACTCGGAATCCCGTACGCCGAAGTCGACAAGGTCGCGAAGCTGATCCCGACGGAGCTTGGGATAACGCTCGACAAAGCGCTGCGGGATTCGGCGGACTTCCGCAAATTGTACGAGGCGGATTCCGGCGCACGTCGCATGATCGATTATGCGCGGAAAATAGAGGGGCTGCCCCGCCAGTCGTCGACGCACGCAGCGGGCGTCGTGATTGCCCGCGAGCCGCTGACAAATTATATGCCGGTGCAGATGTCCGAGGGGACGCTGGTGACGGCTTTCGACAAAGACCTCGTCGAGGAACTCGGGCTCTTGAAGATGGACTTTCTCGGTCTTCGGACCTTGACGGTCATCGGCGACGCAATCAAAAATATAGAGACCGTTCGTGGAGAGAAAATAAATACCCACGATATCCCGTCCGAGGATCAGGCGACGGCGAAGATGCTCTGCGAAGGCAAGACAGGCGCGGTTTTCCAGATGGAATCTGCGGGCATGACGAAACTCGTCAAGGATCTCGCGCCGGAACGGTTTGAAGACCTAATCCCGACGGTCGCGCTGTACCGTCCCGGACCTTTGGGCAGCGGCATGGTGCAGGATTTTATCGACGGGCGCAAAGGAAAAAAGAAAGTATCGTATCTTCATCCGCTGCTCGAGCCGATCCTGAAAGAGACCTTCGGCGTGGTGCTCTACCAGGAGCAGGTCATGCAGATCGTGCAGGTGCTTGCGGGGTTTTCCCTCGGCGAGGCCGATATCCTGCGCCGCGCTATGGGGCATAAGCAGCCGGAACTGCTGATGCAAAAGAAGGCGACTTTTCTCGCGGGCACAAAGAAAAACGGAATCGACGACGCATTGGCGGAGAAAATCTTCGAGCTGTTGACGCACTTTGCGAACTACGGCTTCAATAAATCCCACAGCGCCGCCTACGCGCTGGTAGCGTGGCAGACGGCGTACCTGAAGGCGCATTATCCGGCGGAATTCATGGCGGCGATGTTGACGAGCGTCGTGGACTTCAACGACAAGGTGGCGACTTATATCGAGCTGGCGCGCCGCATGGGAATCCCAATCCTGCCGCCCGACATCAATGCCAGCAACGCGAATTTCAGCGTCGACGGGAATGCGGTACGCTTCGGTCTTGCCGCCGTGCGGAACGTCGGCGAGCAGGCAATCCTTGTCATGGAGCAGGTACGGAGCGAAGGCGGTCCGTTTCTCTCGCTGTTTGATTTTTGCCGTCGTGTCAGTTCCAAGCAAATCAACAAGCGCGTGCTGGAAAGCCTGATCAAGTGCGGAGCCTTTGATTCTTTCGGCGCGAAGCGCTCCCAGCTGCTTGAGGTCATGCCGCAGACACTGGACGCGGCGGCTCGGGCGCAGCGCGACGAGGAAAGCGGACAGATCGGGCTGTTCGGTGACGAGGACGATGATTTAATGGAAATTCCTCTGCCGGATATCCCCGAGGCGGAGCTTTCGCAGATGCTCACCTGGGAAAAGGAGATCACGGGCTTTTACATCACCGGGCATCCTTTGGACACGTTCAAGGAAGTCATGGATAAGCTTGTGCCGTTGGAGCGAATTTTGGACGGCGGACTCAGGGACAAACAGCTCGTGCGCGTTGCGGGACTGGTGATGAAGGTAAAGCGTTCTTCCACGAAAAAAGGCGATACGATGGCCTTTGCGACTTTGGAGGACTATACCAGAGATATTGAAACGGTTGTGTTCCCGAAGACTTTTTACGAAGCCGCGGAGCTTTTAGTAGAAGATAAGCCCGTCGTGATCCAGGGGCGCGTCGATATGACAGATACGGGAGCAAAGCTTCTCGCGGACAAGATTTGGCCGCTGGAAGGCTATCGGACCGAGTATTTCATTCTTGCGAATTCGGCGCAGGCGTCGGAAAAGAATTATGCGCGGCTTCGGGAGATTGCGAAAAAGCATCGCGGGGAGCACAAGGTGCAGCTTTATCTGACGGATTGCAGAAAAAGTACGGCTCTCACGCCGGAATATTGGTTGGACGGATCGCCTGAGGCGGCGAAGGAAGTCGAGGGGATATTCGGCGCGGGTTCGGTTAAGGAACGATAAGACATTTTTTCAATGGAGGGGAATTTCATGTGGAAGGCGATTTATATCGTCGCGAATCAGGCTCAGGCGGACAAGCTGTGCGGCTCGCTGACGGAGGAGGGCTTCCTCGCCCGGGTCAAGTCCGTCTCCTGCGAGGAGGATACGGCGTTTGAGATACAGGTGCCGGAGGCCGAAGCGGAAGATGCGCAGACGGTGATTTCCAATATGGGCGTCGAATTTTGAGAGGGAAACGCGTTTTACTGGTTGGGGTCGTTCTGTTTGTTTTCGGGGTGTCCACGGCTTTTGCGGAATGGGAAGACGCAGACGAAACGGCGTTGCCTGTTCAGACGGAAGCCGATCAGATGCAGACAGGAGAGAATAAACAGAAGCAAGGCGGAGAGAGCGAGGACCCTCCCGTCTATATTCCGCCGGGGGATGCGCTGTCGCAGGTAACGGCGCGGTCGGCGGTGGTCATGGAGGCACTTACCGGCGAGGTGCTCTATCAGCGGATGATGGACGAGCGACGCTATCCGGCGAGCACCACGAAAATCATGTCGTTGATTACGGCACTGGAATCCAATAAGGGCAGTCTGGATGACGCGGTAAAAATCAGCGGCACGGCGGCGGACATGGAAGGCTCGACAATGTGGCTGGAGCGGGGCGAGCGGTATCGGCTGGAGGATCTTCTTTACGGTATGATGCTCGTCTCCGGCAACGACGCCGCCACCGCCGTCGCGGAGCATGTGGCGGGCAGTGTGCCCGCGTTTGCCAAGCGCATGACGGAAAAGGCGCATGAAATCGGTGCGACGCATACGCGATTCGTTAATTCCTGCGGGCTTCACGATCCGCTCCATTATACGACGGCGCATGACCTGGCGCTGATTACGGCCTACGGATATAAAAACAGCACATTCCGAAAAATCGTCTCGACGAAAGAATGGCGCGTGCCGCTGATGAAGCCGCCGTTTTCCCGTGAACTGGAAAACGAAAATATGCTGCTCTGGATTTATCCCGGAGCGAACGGCGTCAAGACCGGCTATACGGACGCGTCGGGACGTTGTGTCGTGACAGCTGCGGAACGGGACGGCGTGCAGCTGATAGCCGTTGTGCTTGACGGCGCCTATATGTGGAACGATTCCATAGCGATGCTCGACTACGGCTTTCGTCATATCGAATCCCGCGAGCTTGTGAAAAAAGGGGAAAAACTGGCGACTGTTGTCGTTGCAGGCGGCGAGGAGCAAACAGTAGCGCTGGTGGCTGAAAAGGAACTTCGGCTTCCTGTCCCGAAAGGGGACGCGTCAGCCTATCGGCGGGAGATCAAGGCGCCGCGTTCGCTGGAAGCGCCGGTGCGTCGGGGTGAAAAAGTAGGCGAAGCGGTTTATTATTATAAGGGCCAAAAAGTTGCCAGCGTCCCGCTGAAGGCGGAAAGCCACGTCGGAAGGGAAAACTCCTTCCTGGGAGGCCTGGCAAGGTTCTGGCACAAGATTACTTCGTTGTTTACATAGATTTAGAAAAGAGGTTTTCATGGAACGGCTGCAGAAAATCATCAGTCAGGCGGGCATTGCTTCGCGGCGTGCGGCGGAGAAAATGATCGAGGAAGGGCGCGTGACGGTGGATGGCGTCGTGGCGTCCCTCGGCGCACAGGCGGATGCCGACTCACAGACAATCTGCGTGGACGGTGAGCCAATCCGCAGGGCGGAGGCCCACGTCTATTTTTTGCTGAACAAGCCGAAAGGCTATATTTCGACGGCGAAGGACGACCGCGGGCGGAAGACGGTGCTCGATTTACTGCCGGAGGTTGACGCGCGTATTTATCCGGTAGGGCGGCTGGACAACGGCACGGAAGGGCTTCTGCTTCTGACGAACGACGGCGAGCTGATGAACGGCCTGCTGCATCCGGCGCGGGAAGTCTGGAAAACCTATATCGCCCAAGTTGAAGGGCGGCTGGAAAAGCCGGAAATGCAAAAGCTGAAAAACGGCGTGGCGCTGGAGGACGGGGTCACGGCTCCGGCAAAGGTTCGGGTGTTGGACTGGGATCAAAAAAGCGGGCGGACAAAGCTGGAAATATCTATCCATGAGGGGAAAAACCGGCAGGTGCGGCGGATGTGCGAGGCGGTCGGTCATTCCGTGCAGGCGCTGAAACGGACGGAATTTGCAGGACTGAGCCTTTCCGGCGTGAAACGCGGCGAACATCGCGCACTTTCGGCAGACGAGGTCGCGTATCTCTATGAACTCGCAAATTTGCCCATGCGCGGCGGAAAGCGGAAGGGCTGAACGATGGGCAAGGTGCTTGTGGTCGGCGCGGGACCGGCGGGCATGATGGCGGCAATCAAGGCTGCGGAAAATGGCGCGTCGGTTACGCTGCTCGAAAAGATGGATCGTGTCGGCAGGAAAATGGCAATCACGGGCAAGGGACGCTGCAACATGACCAACGCAGCCTCCGTGCCCGAGATCATAAAAAATATTCCCGGAAACGGCGCGTTCTTGAACAGTGCGATCCGTTTTTTTGACAACGAGGACGTAATCGCTTTCTTTGAAAACGCGGGCGTGCCGACGGTCACGGAACGAGGCGGGCGCGTATTCCCTGCCAGCTCCAGGGCGTCCGACGCGGTGGACGCGCTTTTGCATCGGCTTCATGATTTAGACGTTACGGTCAGATTGCATGCAGAGGTACGCGACTTGCTTGATGAAGATGGACGCGTGCGGGGAGTGCGGCTCTCGTCGGGGGAGGAATTTTTCGCGGACGCGGTAATCGTCGCGACGGGCGGCGCGTCTTATCCGCGCACCGGTTCTACGGGCGACGGATTCCGCATGGCCGAGGCCGTCGGCCACACGATAGAGCCGCCGACGCCCGCGCTCGTTCCGTTGGAGACGGAAGAGGAATGGCCGTGGGAGCTTACGGGGCTTTCGCTGAAAAACGTCCGATTCCGTCTGTTTTCGGACAGCGAGCCGCCGGAAAAAATCGGCGAGACTTTCGGCGAAATGATGTTCACGCATTTCGGCGTGACCGGACCGATTGTCCTGACGCTTTCCCGCGCGGCAGCGATATATTTGCGGACGCATGAATACCTTTCGGCGGAAATCGACCTGAAGCCGGCGCTGGATGAGGACACGCTGGAGAAGCGAGTGCAGCGCGATTTTGAGCAGTATAAGAACAAACAGGTGAAAAACGCGATGGTCGACCTTTTGCCCGTGCGGCTAATCGCGCCGGTGCTGGATCTCGCTTATATCGACGAAGAAAAGCCGGTGCATCAGATTACGCGGGCGGAGCGGCTCCGTATCGTGGAAACATTGAAGCATCTGCCGCTTACGATTATACGCACAAGGCCGATAGACGAAGCAATCGTGACGGCGGGCGGCGTCTCGGTCAGGGAACTGAATCCGAAAACAATGGAATCGAAACTGTTGAAGGGCCTGTATTTTGCCGGCGAGGTCGCCGACGTGGACGGATGTACGGGCGGCTACAATCTGCAGGCCGCGTTTTCCATGGGCGCGGCAGCAGGTACGTGGGCTGCAAAACAGAGTGAAGATTGAAGTGTGGAGAGAAATTTGATGAAACAAAGAAAT
>JAGAZS010000034.1 GCA_017939945.1 Schwartzia sp. (in: firmicutes) | reverse complement strand
CGCAGTATGGCTTGTCCGCAGTCCAGCGCGTGGAAAACATCAAGGGCGCTTTTTCCGTTGCGGACGATTTGCGCGCGGATGAAATCGTGGGGAAGCACGTTTTGCTCGTCGATGATATCTTCACGACGGGCGCGACCATCGCCGAATGCGCGCGGGTACTTCGGAAAGCGGGGGCGGCGGAAGTCGTTTCGTGGACGTTGGCCAGCGACAGGCAGTGACAATCAAAAATATGTTCGCATGCACAACGAAACCAAAAACACAAGACTTGCCGATGAATAAATTTTGGTATACAATATAGACGAATTTTATATCATTGGTATCAATACATAGGAGTGAGACAAAATGGCAGGAAAGCTGAAGAATTGCCCGGAATGCGGGAAACTTTTTATGGATATGGGATCGCGGATTTGCCGTGATTGCTTGGAGCGGGAAGATGAACTGATGGTGCAGGTGTCTTCGTTCGTGCGCGATCATCCGCATTCCACGATCAAGGATATCGTGGAGGGCGTCGAGGGCGTCAAGGAGCGTCTTGTCCGCCGCATGATCAAGGAAGGCCGTTTCGTGCAGGACGGTATCGATATTTCCTATCCCTGCGAGAAATGCGGCAAGCCGATTCATCGCGGCCGTTTTTGCGACAAGTGCGACGCGGAAATCAAGAAGGACGTCATGAAGGCGCAAAAGAACGCCGTGGAGCGCGCGGTGAAAGCAGTCGCGGAAAAGCGCCCGATGGGCACGGGCTTCCGTTCGAAGGATATGGGGCAAAAGGAATAAGGGAGAGAGGGCCGGAAAATGATCCGGTCCTTTTTTTGTTTCGGATGTTCGGGCGAGCAGATTAAGAAATCTTTAATAAACTTCGGATAGGGTACTAAACGGAAGATATTGAGAGAAAAAATAAGAATTAGCGGGATAAATTGGATTAATTGGTGAAAAACGGGGGTTAAGAATCCCCCGTCTTTTTTCGATTTATGGGCAGAATCAAGAAACAAGGACAGGAATCTAATGGAGCACGGACGCGCCAGCAGAGGATGGTGAACCCGAATGATTATCAGCAACTACATCCAAGCCGCGACCGCGCTTTTTTCCAATCAGAAGCAGACCGCGTCCGTCAAGAACGTGAAGAAAGCTGAAGAGCCGAAAGCGACCGAGTTTGTGATGTCGAGCGAGGCGAAGAGCTTCAGCCAGACGCTTGCCCAGCTTCGCGGCGGGGCGGCGGACAGCACCCGCGCGGATCGCGTGGAGGCGCTTCGTCAGCAGATCGCGAACGGGAAGTATCATGTAGACTCGCAGACGTTAGCGGCTGACATGCTCGCCATGCGTTACTGAGGCGGCGCTATGTGGCAGAATCTTATCCAGGCCCTGAAGGATTTATCCGACGCGTATGCGGCGCTTCTAAGCATCTCCGGGAAAAAGAGGGCAGCGCTTGTAGCCGTTGACCTCAAAGGGCTGGAGCCCATCGTTGAGGAAGAAAAGCAGCAGCTTGAGCGCATCCGCGTGGCCGAAAAAAGCCGGCAGGATGCGCTTTTGGCGTTATCCGGGAAAATTCCTTCCATCCATGCAGCCACGACGATGGCGGAGGTGGAGGCGGAGTGCCCGCAAGAGTTTCGGGCTTTGCTGAAGGAAATTCACGGACGCCTGAGCAAGCGTGTCAACGATGCGCAGGAAGCAAGCGAGGCCAACGAATTCCTGATCCGCCACGCGCTCGGCGCAGTCGAATACCATTTGAACCGCTTGTCGAATTCCGCGATTGACCCGACTTACGGGGAAACGGGCAAGGAAAGCGTCACGCGGGAAAAGAAATTCGATTTCAAGGCATGAGGGCGTCGGTATGGAAAATGAAATGAAAGAAGCGACGCTGGGCCGGATCG
>JAGAZS010000292.1 GCA_017939945.1 Schwartzia sp. (in: firmicutes) | reverse complement strand
TTAGGAGCGTGTCGTTTGTGTTTGAATTGGAAGTTAAATGTACGTTTGACGCGGCGCATCGCGTGGAAGGATATCCGGGGAAATGCGACCGCCTGCACGGTCATACTTGGACAATCGCGGCGAAGGTGCAGGGAAAACAATTGGATTCCTTGGGGATGCTCGTCGATTTTAAGTTGCTGAACCATGCGCTGAAGGATGTCGCGGCAACTCTCGATCATCAATGGCTGAATGAACTGCCGGCGTTCGAGGGCAAGAATCCGACGGCGGAAAATATCGCGCAGTATGTGTTTCAGTCGTTGGGCGCACATGAGATTTTCCGTCAGGGGAAAGTGCGTCTTGCCGAGGTTTTGGTCTGGGAGTCCGCACATTCGGCGGTCAGGTATTTTGAGGAAGCGTAAGGATGACGGGAAATCTGATCGAGATTTTTTCCTCGGCGCAGGGCGAAGGGCCGTATATCGGCTGCCGTCAGGTATTCGTGCGCTTTGAGGGGTGCAACCTGCGTTGCCGCTATTGCGATACGGCGCACGATGTCGGAAGTCATGCTTTTTGCAAAGCGGAGACCTTGCGTTCGGACGAGCCGGAGCTTTCCGTGGCGAATCCCGTTTCTGTCGGGGACGCGGCGGAGCATATCCAAAGGCTTTTGGAAGCGGCGCATCATCATTCGGTGAGTTTTACCGGCGGCGAGCCGCTGCTGCACGCGGATTTTATCTCGGCAGTGGCTGAGCGGATTTCCGCGCGGGTTTTTCTGGAGACGAACGGAACGCTCGACAATGAACTAAAAAAGGTGCTTCCGTTTGTCGATATTGTCAGCATGGACGTCAAGCCGCCGAGTGCGGCGGGGGAATCGCTGTGGTTGCGTCACCGCGCTTTCTTGGAGACGGCTTCGGTAAAGGATGTTTATGTCAAGCTGGTGGCGACGGCGGATTTGACGGAGGATGAGGCTTTGGAAACGTGCCAAATGGTTGCGGACGTCCGCGCCGATATTCCTTTGGTTTTGCAGCCGGTGACGCCTCGGGGCGGGTGTGTGCCGCCGAGAGCGGAGGAACTATTGCGGATGCAGGAACGGGCGCTTCGCGTGTTGCGCGACGTCCGATTGATCCCGCAGGCGCATACGATGATGGGGATCAGATGAACGACGGGGGAGAGCCGAAGTCTATGGAGCAAAACGGCATAAAAAACGCTTTCCTTCGTTTGTGGGGAGCGATAGAGCAAACATTTGCCGAGCATACGGTTTTTCTTTTTTTGCTTTTTTTCTTTAATTATTTTACTATGGCGTGGTCGCTGCTGCTGAAGCATGAATTTTTGCTGACGCTGGAATGCGCGCTCGCGCTGTTTTTCTGCATCGTGCTTCTGACGGCATTGTTGCGCCGCTTTTTGCCTCCGGTGTGGATGGAACGGGTGAAGCGCGTATTGCTTGTGATTTCGTTTATTCCGCTTGTCGCGGAGACCTTCGTACTTTACACATACAAGGCGCTGATCGGCGCGGGAATCGTAAATTCCGTTCTGGAGACGAACCGGAAGGAAGCCGTCGAGTTTTTGCAGATGTATGTTACCTGGCGGGAATTGGCGGCAGTCGTATTGGCTTGCATTGTGATATATTTTGTGTGGCGCCGGCTTCGGGACGTCTCGATTCCCGAGCGGGGAAAGAGCCTTCTTTGCAAAGGGCTGATGGCGACAGGCCTTGTTTCGCTGGTTGCTGTAATCCCGTATTATGCGAAATTCTTTTTCTGTGAGCTTTTGCCCGCCGCCCGCATCGTCAGTGCGACGTCGCTGGCCGTCGAAAATGCGATTGCTTACCATAGGCTGGCGGATTCGATTGACACGCATATCGACCTGACGGAAAACAACAGCGAAATCAAGAATATCGTGTTCATTCTCGGCGAATCGACGAATCGGAACCATATGCATTTGTACGGATATTATCTTCCCAATACGCCGTGCCTCGACGAATTGCAGGCGAAAGGCGAGATTGTCGCGTACAGCGATGTGATCAGCCCGCATTCGACAACGGTGGAAGTTTTGAGCGAGCTGTTCACGTTCTGTGATTACGAGTCGGAAAAGCCATGGTATGAATACCATAATTTAATCGACGTTATGAATGCCGCCGGATATCGAACGCATTGGTTGTCAAATCAGGAGAGCTCCGGCATGTGGGGCAACGTTGCCCAGCTTTACGCGAATCACAGCACAATGCACAAATTCACGCGCCTGCGGGATTCGCTGGAGGATTCGGGGATTCTCGACGAGGAACTGTTTCCGCTGCTCGACGAGGCTCTTGTCGATGCGTCGCCGGACAGGAATTTCTATGTATTGCACTTGATGGGCGGGCACGGACTGTACTACAACCGCTATCCGTACGCGTTCCACAAGTTCAACGCCGGGGATATCCGGCTCCAGATCGGCGAACGTTATCGGGAGGTCGTCGCCCAGTACGATAATGCGCTATATTACAATGACTACATTGTCGGCGAAATCATCAACCGTTTCCGTGATAAGGAGGCTCTCGTCATTTATGTGCCGGATCACGGCGAGGCGGTTTACGACGAAGGCGGCAGCATTGCCGGACATCTGGAGGAAAATCCCGACCGCCACATGATAGAGATCCCCGTGATTTTCTGGGCGTCGCGAAAGTTCCGTGACAAGTACCCGGAAAAATGGGAAGCTATCGAGGACGCGGCCGACCGGCCGTACCGGACCGATGACATGATTCACACTTTGATGGAGCTTGCCGATATCAAGACCGAGGAATGGAATCCGAAAAAGAGCGTCATCAACGAAGAATTTGACGCGTCCCGTCCTCGATTTTTCGGCGATGAGAATTACGATACGCAGATACGCGGGAAATGAAGTTCCCCTCTATTCGTTCATAAATCGGTCGTAGCTTTCGCGCATTTCCTGTCGGTTTTTTGCGGCGGGCCACAGGCGGCAGATTTCGTTTTCGCCGCTTTTCCGCATGGCGGCGGCCAGATGGTCGTAAATCAGCGGATTCTTTTCGGTCAGCTCGGCGACGAGCTTTTTGACCGTTTCCCGCTTTGTCTTGCCGTTGATGGGGCAGGGGGATTTGACCGGCTGCATGCCGTGGTATTGGATAGCCGCGATGATTTCCTGTTCCCGCAAATAGACGAGCGGGCGTATGACGGTCAAGGCAGTGCGGTCAAGGTAGGTCTTTGGCTGGAATGTGCCGATTTGCCCCGAGTACAGGAGGTTCAACAGCAGTGTTTCCACCGCATCGTCATTATGATGAGCGTAAGCGACCTTGTTGCAGTCATGCTCATTTGCGTAGCGGTTGATGGCTCCTCGCCGGAAAAATGCGCAGGTGAAACAGGGGGCATTTTTCGGCTCGCTGCGGATGACCTCGGCGATATCAACTTTGTGGATTTCGTGGGGAATCTCCAGCGAAGAGCAAAACTGAGCAAGCCTCTCCGTTTCGAAAGCGGCGTCAAACATCGGATCGATGGTCAGCGCACGCAGGGAAAATTTTCCTTTTGTCCGTTCACGCATCATTGCCAGTGCATAGGTCAAAAGCAGGCTGTCCTTGCCGCCGGAAAGCCCGATCAAAATCCGGTCGCCGCGCTCGATCATCTCAAATTCGACGATGGCGCGCATGATTTTACTGAAATAAGCCTGAGGGAGACGGAATTTCATAAACGACACTTCCTTTGCTGTTTTTCCATTATATCTCATAAAGAAAAAAGTTGTTAGTTGAAAAAGTTATGTTATAATAGTGAAGTGCGAAAAAGTGAATCGGCGCATGAAAAATGATATGATTTTTCGGTTTGACGTTCGGTATTGAGGAAGGGTTGCGTTGGGAAAGGAACTGCGTGGAGGCTACACAACAGGCGCGTGCATGGCGGCAGGCGTCAAGGCTGCCCTTTTGTACCGCGCGGGAGAATACTGCGAACGATTGACATTGACTGCGCTGGACGGTACGCCGTTGGAGATTCCCGTCAAAGAAGTCCGGGAAACGGAAGACGGGATTTGTGCGGAGATTGTAAAGGATGCGGGAGACGATCCCGATATCACAAACGGCGCGTCGGTGTTCACGACAATCCGCGAGCTTCCTTCGGGCAGCGGGATAGTGTTTCGTGCCGGCGAGGGCATCGGCACGGTGACGAAGGCGGGGCTTTCCGTTCCCGTCGGCAGTCCGGCCATCAATCCCGGTCCGCGCAAATTGACGGAAAACGTCATCCATGAGTTTTTGGGTGAAGATGCGGCGATGGAAGTCACGGTTTCCATTCCAGCAGGCACAGAGCTTTCTAAAAAAACCTTGAATCCCGTGCTCGGCGTCTTCGGCGGCATTTCCGTTATCGGTACTACGGGGGTATTGCGTCCGATGTCGGAGGAGGGCTTCAAGAATTCGCTGCTCCCGCAGATTGACGTCGCAAAGGCGGCGGGTTACGAGACGCAGATTTTCGTGCCGGGCAAAATCGGAGAGAATATTGCGGTGAAGTTCGGACTGCCCCAAGAGGCAATCGTGCAGACCAGTAATTTTATCGGTTTCATGCTGGACGCGGCGGCCGAGAAAAAATTGAAACGGGTGCTGCTGTTCGGCCACCTCGGCAAGCTGGCGAAGGTGGCGGCCGGCGTTTTCCATACGCACAACCGAGTCGGCGACGGACGCCTGGAAGCGATGGCGTCCTATGCGGCGGCGGAGGGGCTGCCGCCGGAGGGTGTTCGTCGCATCCTGGCTTCGACGACCACCGAGGACGCGATGCCGGTAATCGAGGAATACGGACTGAAAAAAGTTTACGATATCTTGGCGGAGCGTGCGTCGCTCCGATCGGAGCGTCATGTGTTCGGCGCATTAACGGTGGGCACGGTGATGGTTACCCTGAAGGGCGAGCTTCTCGGCATGGACAGCCATGCGCGGGAGATAGGAAGGGATTTTCATTGGAACATAAAGTGATCGTGGCGGGCATCGGGCCGGGACATCCCGATTACGTTTTGCCCGCCGCCCTTCGTGCCATCCGCGAGGCAAAGGTGCTTGTCGGCGGGAGCCGTGCCCTTTCGGACTTCGCGCAAGAAGGGCAGCAGACTATGACAATCCGCGGTGATATTCCGGCGGTTCTGGCATTTATCCGCCAGGCGCTTTTGGAACGTGACGTGGTCGTGATGGTTTCGGGGGACCCCGGTTATTATTCACTGCTTGACGCTTTGCGGCGGGATTTCGATGAGGAGCGCCTTTCCGTGATTCCCGGTATCAGCTCCGTGCAGTTTGCCTTCGCGCGGCTCGCGTTGCCGTGGCACGACGCGAGCCTTTTGAGTTTCCACGGCAGGCATCCTTCCGACGACGAGCTTGCCTATGCGCCGGGGCGTATGATCGGAATGCTGACCGACACGAAAAACAGCTCCCGGACCATTCCAAAGCTTTTGATAGCATTGGGCTGGCCGAAAGATACGAAAGCGGCAATCTGCGCGCGCCTTTCCTATGAGAATGAGTGCATTGTCAGGACTACTTTGGCGGGGGCGGCCGAGGAAAAAGAAGAGACGCATTGCGTATTGGTGGTGATGGGGTAATGGCCGGACTTGGCATTGAAGACGAAGCGTTCATTCGCGGCAAGGTTCCGATGACGAAGCAGGAGATTCGCGTGCTGACGATGGTGAAGGCGCGTATCTCCCCGACGGACGTCGTTTTCGACGTGGGCGCGGGAACCGGTTCGATGTCGGTGGAGGCGGCCCTGTTGGCGGACAAAGGCCACGTTTACGCGGTGGAGCGAAACGCCGAGGGGGTTTCGTTGATTGAGAAGAATCGGGAAAAATTCGGCGTCGGGAATTTGACGGTCGTTGCGGGGGAAGCGCCGGCCGCCTTGAAAAATCTTCCGGATTGCGACGCCGCTATTGTCGGCGGAAGCGGCGGCAGCCTTTCAGAGATTCTCGACGAAATAGCCGTACGGCTGAAAGCGGGCGGACGCGTCGTAATCAACTGCATCACGATTCAGACTTTGGCGGCGGCGCTCGATTATTTTCGCGGACATGAATCGGAATTCTCCTACGAGGCGATACAGGTGCAGATCAACCGCCTTCAGACGGTTGGCGATTACGATATGGCAAAGGCAATCAACCCGATTTACATTGTGACGGGAGAAAAGAAAAAAACATTATTCAATAGGAAGATTTAGGAGGAAAACAGAGCATGCAGGTATTTATTGTCGGCGCGGGGCCCGGAGATCCCGAACTCATTACGGTCAAAGGGCAACGGCTTTTGCGGGAAGCGGACGTCATCATTTACGCAGGCTCGCTGGTCAATCCCGACGTGCTGAAGGTCGCCAAGGAAGGTGCGGATATTTATAATTCCGCCACGATGACGTTGCCGGAGGTCATCGACAAGATTACCGAATCCGTGGAACAGGGGAAAATGGTGGTGCGCCTGCATACCGGCGATCCCGCGATTTACGGTGCGATTCAGGAGCAGATGGACGAGCTCAAGAAGCGCAACATCGAATTTGAGGTCGTGCCCGGCGTCAGCTCGTTCCTTGCAACGGCGGCGGCATTGAAGCAGGAATACACGCTTCCGGACATTTCACAGACGATTATTATCACACGGGACGAAGGCAGGACTCCGGTGCCGAAGCGGGAGAGCCTGAAGAGCCTTGCCGCCCATCAGGCGACGATGTGCATTTTCCTTAGCGTCCACATGATCGAGGACGTGGTCAAGGAATTGATTGCCGGCGGTTATGACAAGACGACGCCGATTGCCATTGTCCATAAGGCGACATGGCCCGATCAGAAGGTGATCCGCGCGACGCTGGAAACCATTGCCGATAAGGTTAAGGCGGAAAATATCACGCGTACGGCAATGATTGTCGTTGGCCGCTGCCTTGAAACCGACTATTCGTTGTCGCGCCTCTACGCGCCGGAATTCAGCCATATGTTCCGCGCCGCGTCCAAATGAGATGCGCCGTTTTTGCCGCGACGCGTCGCGGCGTTGAATCGGCAATCCGATTGAAGGAAGGGCTTGCATCCGACGCCGTCGATATTTTTTTGAAGGACGGGCGGGAAGCGGAGGTTCCGGCGAAGCGATTTTCCAAGCTTGCCGACGCCGTGACGGAAGCCTTTCGGCAATATGACGCGCTGATTTTTTTTATGGCGGCGGGTATTGCCGTGCGCATGATTGGGCCGCATCTCAAAAGTAAACTGACCGATCCTGCGGTGCTGGTGGCTGACGAGCGGGGCGGGCATATCATCAGCCTGCTTTCGGGGCATGTGGGTGGTGGAAACGGCTTGACGCGGCGGGTGGCCAACTGTCTCGGAGGGATTCCGATTATTACGACGGCGACAGACGTCAATGGCTTGATTTCACCCGACGCTTTGGCGTCAGAACTCGGCTTGCGTCCCGTGCCGAAGCCGATGATTCAGGAGATAAGCGGTGCGCTCTTGGAAGGGAAGGACGTGCTGTATGCTATTGATGAACGACTTCCGCGGCGTGATTTTTTTGAAACCGCACTTTCCGAGAGAGGCATATCCTTCGCAAGGATATCTGCATCGGATGCGCTGGCGTCGAAAGGACGCACAGTGTTCATTACGGCCGATGAATCGTTGCGCTCGGAGCAGCTGCTTTGTCTTGTGCCTCGACGACTGATTGCGGGGATGGGGTGTCGCCGCGGAGTCCCGAAGGACGTGCTGAAGGCTGCGCTTTCAGATGCCTGCGCCCGAATCGGACAAGAGCTTTCGGCGGTTTCGACTATTGCCAGCGCGGCGGTCAAAAAGGACGAGGCGGGTCTCTTGGGGTTGGCGGCGGAGCTCGGCGTCGAGGCGCGTTTTTTTGAAACAACAGATTTGCAACAAAAGATTGAAGCATACGGGCTTGAAGAGTCCGCGTTCGTACGGCAACAGATCGGCGTCGGGAACGTCTCGGAGGCGGCGGCGCTTTGCTGCGTGGAGCAGGGGCGCATCGCATTGCCGAAAACAAAATGGGAGAAAGCGACGGTGGCATTGGTATGGGAAAAATAACGGTTGTCGGTCTTGGCCCCGGCGGGCAGGAACAGATGACGCCGAAAGCGCTGAAGGCGATCCGGGAGGCGGAGGTTGTCGCGGGTTACACGACATACATCCGGTTGATCGAGCCGCTTTTGGAAAACAAAGAGGTCATCGGAACGGGCATGATGCAGGAGGTTGATCGTTGCCGCCTGGCGGTGAAAACAGCGGCAGAGGGCAAGAATACGGTCATGGTGTCCAGCGGCGACTCCGGCGTTTACGGCATGGCGGGGCTCGTATTGGAAATTGTCCTGCAATACGAAGAGACGGAACGCCCACAAGTCGATATTGTGGCGGGTCTTTCGGCGGTCAATGCAGCGGCTGCGGTACTTGGCGCACCGCTGATGCACGATTTCGCGGTCATCAGCCTCAGCGACCGCCTGACGCCCTGGGAGCTGATCAAAAAACGCGCGTCGCTGGCGGCGCAGGGAGATTTCGTCATCGCGCTTTATAATCCGAAGAGCAAGTCACGCGCAAAGAATATCGACGAGATTCACGACATCCTGTTGCAGTACAAATCGCCGTCCACGCCTGTCGGCATTGTGAAAAACGCTTCGCGTGCCGACGAGCAGAAAATTTTGTCGAATCTGCGGGATTTTACGAAAGAGGATATCGATATGTTCTCGATGGTCATCATCGGGAACAGCAAGACCTTTATTCAGGATGGCTGGATGGTTACGCCGCGGGGATATAAGGTATGATTTTTACGGCGGCGGGGACGCAGGACGGGCGGGAGTTGGCGGGGACGCTGCTCTCGGCGGGGTATCCGGTCACGGCGTCGGTGGTGTCCAGCTACGGGGAAAAATTGCTGGAACGATATCCGGGGCTGATCATTAACGACAAGCCGCTGGACGAGGAAGGGCTGCAATCGTATATCCGGCAGCATGGCGTCCGCCTTTTCGTGGACGCCAGCCACCCATACGCGGCGAATGTTTCGCAGAACGCAATGCAGGCTTGCCATGCGACCGGGATTCCGTATATCCGTTATGAGCGTAAAAGTGTACCGGTTGACTACGATAATGTGTATCGCGTTGAGACCTATGAGGAAGCGGCGCGGGAAGCGGCGCGCCTCGGAAAGACCGTTTTTTTGACTACGGGCAGCCGAAATCTGAAAGCGTTTACAAATTCCGAGACGCTGAAAGATCATACCGTGATTGCGCGGATTTTGCCGACGGCAAAGGTCTTGGCAGAATGCGAAGCGCTCGGTCTCACGCCGAAGGAGATTGTTGCGCTGCAGGGACCCTTCAGCGAAGAACTGAATATCGCTCTTTACCGCCAATACGGCGCAGAGGTCGTCATAACGAAAAACAGCGGCGAAATCGGCGGCACCGATACGAAACTGACTGCGGCGAAGAAGCTGGGCTTGCCAGTGGTGATGATTGACAGGCCGAAGCTTGACTACGACGTGATTGCCTATACATTTGAGGAAGTTCTTGATTTTGCAAAGCTGAAACTCGGAGGTAGATGAGATGGACTTTATCAAACAGCCGATGGATATCGAAAATAAGAGCATGGAAATCATCGCGCCGCATTTGGCGGGGCTGAACCTCAGCGAAGCCGAGACAAAGGTCTATTCGCGAATGATCCACGCTTCCGGCGATGTGGATTATGCGCAGGTAATCCGCCTGCACCCGAAAGCCATCGAGGCGACGCAGGAAGCGCTGAAGCGCGGTGCGAACATTTACACCGATGTGGAAATGGTGCGGACAGGCATCAACAAAAAAGCATTCGGGCGGTACGGCGGGAAAATCGAGTGCCGTGTAGCAGATCCGGAGATTGCAGACATTGCGAAGCGCGAAGGCATCACGCGCTCGATGGCGGCGATGCGCGCTTTCGGAAAGGAATTGGCGGGAGCCATCATCGCCATAGGAAACGCGCCGACAGCGCTCTTTGAAGTGCTTCGCCTCGCCGAGAAAGAAAATATTCTGCCGGCGGTCATCATCGGTATCCCTGTCGGCTTCGTCGGCGCTGCCGACTCGAAAAAGCTGCTGGCTGAAAATACGCTTGTACCTTATGTGACGGTGGAGGGCACCAAGGGCGGCAGCCCGATTGCGGCGTCCGTCGTCAACGCGGTCATGTACCTTTTGGACAACAGAAGATGAGCGCACGGCAAATCCCGCGCGTCGTCATCGCCGCGCCCATGAGCGGCTCCGGCAAGACCACTGTGGTCACGGGGCTTCTGGCGGCGATGCGGGCGCGCGGAGTAACGGCGCAGTCATACAAAATCGGCCCGGATTACATCGATCCGGGCTATCATTCGTTGGCCAGCGGCCGGCCGGCGCACAATCTCGACACATGGCTTGTATCGAAGGAGCGGTTGGCCGATATTTTCATCAGCACGATGGCGGGCGCTGACGTGGCGGTTATCGAAGGCGTGATGGGGCTCTATGACGGCGGGAAAAACGGCGTCAGTTCCACGGCGGAAATCGCGAAACTGTTGAAAGCGCCCGTGCTGCTTGTCGTCAACGCAAAGTCGATGGGCGAGTCGGCGGCGGCGCTCGTCATGGGCTTCAGGCAATACGATCCAGAGGTCAATCTCGCGGGCGTGATTTTGAATCGTCTCGGTTCGGACACCCACCGCTCGATGATTGAGGAAGCGCTGGAAAAAATGGGCGTTCCGGTTTTCGGCGCGATCAAGCGGAATGATGCGATGACGATGCCTGAGCGCCATTTGGGACTTGTTCCCGTCGAGGAAAACGCGCGGGAGCGCGAGACCGTGGAAGAAATCGGGCGCGTTGTCGGTGCGTCGGTCGATATAGAGCGTATCGTGGCGCTGGCCAAAAGTGCTCCGCCGATTGAAAAAGGAAACGGCTTTTCCATGCCGACGCAAAGCAAGGCGCGGGTTGCCGTGGCACGGGACGAGGCGTTTTCGTTTTATTATCCCGAAAGCCTTGCGGTGCTTCGGCAAAAGGGGGCGGAAATCGTTTTTTTCAGCCCGCTGCATGACGGCGAGCTTCCGGATGCGGACGGACTGATTCTGGGCGGCGGATTTCCCGAAATGTTTGCGAAAGAGCTTTATCAAAACGAAACCATGCGGGCTTCCATCAAGGCTGCGGCCGAAAAGGGAATGCCGATTTATGCCGAATGCGGCGGATTCATGTACTTGATGCGGCGTGTGACTGATTTCGACGGCAACACGTTCCCGATGCTGGACGTGATTCCCGGCGAGGTTATGATGAACAAGAAGCTCCAGACCGTCGGCTATGTCAGTGCGGAGATGGAGAGGGACACGGTACTCGGCCCGAAGGGGACAGTCCTTCACGGTCACGAGTTTCATTTCTCTTCGGAGTGCGAGCCGGAGGCGGATGCTGATTACCCTAGAGCGTTCACGTTCCGGAAAACGAGGAATCCGGCGCCGTATGCGGCGGGCTATGCGAAGGGGAACATCCTCGGCTCGTATCTGCATTTGCATTTCGCGGGGGCGGAGGACGCGGCGGCGTCCTTTGTGGCGGCGTGCCAAAAGTATGCGGGAAAGGAATCGTGAAAATGGGAAAAATCGTTCTCGTGACAGGCGGGGCGCGTAGCGGCAAGAGCCGTTTTGCCGAGCAGTATGTGGCGCGTGTCGGAAAGCATATCGGTTATATCGCGACGGCGGAGGTCTACGACGATGAAATGGCGTTTCGCGTGAAGCTTCATCGGCAGCGCCGTCCAGCGGAGTGGAAAACCTATGAGGCACCTCATGACGCTCACCTTGCGCTGAAGGAAGCGGGTGCTGAATGCGATGCGGTGCTGTTTGATTGTTTGACGCTTTATATGAGCAATCTGCTTTGCACACTCGATTCGATTGCCGATTCCCATCAAAATTATTCTCTTGCGAAGGAAAAGCTCGACGCCTTGATTGCCCAGGCGAAGGAAAATCAAGGTATTACGGTTTTCGTGACAAATGAGGTCGGAAGCGGCATTGTGCCGGGCGACCATCTTTCCCGCGAATATCGGGACGTGGCTGGTATCGCAAACCAATGGATGGCAAGGGCGGCGGACGAAGTGTATCTGGTCGTCTGTGGTCTCGCGGTCAATGTCAAGAAATTGGCGGAAACTATGGAATAAAAGCGAGAGGAAAATAAAAACTCCGCTGTCTGTGCTTATGACAGCGGAGTTTTTATTTTGCATTCAATTGTCTTTGCGTGGGCTTGTCGGTGCAGAAGCGATCCCTTGAATAACCATCAGCTTCGCGATGCGGGCGCGATCGAGACGCAGGATTTCAAAAGTAAAGTCGTTCCATGTGCATTTTTCGCCGACCTTCGGGATATAGCCGAAGTAGGACGTCAAAAAGCCGCCCATAGTTTGGTAATGGTCCTTGATTTCGTTCGGCAGCTCGTCGAGATCGAATTTTTCTTTGAAGTCGTCAATACCGCAAAGTCCGTCAATATACCATGAATTTTCGGATCGCGGCGTAATCTGCGGATTCTCCGGCTCGTCTTGGCGCTCAATGTCGCCTATGATTTCCTCTGCGATGTCGCCGAGGGTGATAAAGCCGATGACGCCGCCGTATTCGTCGAGGACGACGGCTTCATGTACGCTGCTCTCGCGGAATTTTTCAAGTACGCGGAAGGTCTCCATCGCACGGGGGATAAAAAGAGGCTTTTTTATAAAGGAAGAAAGTTTGATCTTTTTTTTGTCGATGGCGGCGTTTAAGAGATCCTTGGCGTAAATGACACCGAGGAAATTGTCGAGATTGCCGTCGCCAATGGTGAAAACGGTGTCGGCGCTTTTCTTGATTCGGCGAAGGTTGTATTCTGTCGGGTCGTTGACGTCGAGCCAGTTCATTTGCAGGCGCGGGGTCATTAGCGAGTAAGCCGTTTGGTCACTCATGTGAAATATACGGTCCACCATGTCCTGCTCGGTTTTCTCGAAAATGCCGTCCTCGGTGCCCTGCTCAATCAAATCCTTGACCTCGTCCTCGGTCACGGCGTCGTCGATATGGGGATTGACGCCAAGAAGCAGCATGACCGCGTTTGCGGAGGAGGAGAGGAAGCCTACAAACGGGCGGGCAATGATTTCCATTACGGACAGTGCCCGCGTATGACGCAAAAGGACGGCTTCCGGATCTTGCACCGATATTTTTTTCGGCAAGAATTCGCAGAAAAGGAGGCTGATATATGTGAATATCACAATGCTGGCGGTAAGGGAAATCAGTTCGGGATGGGGAAAGGAAGGGAATGCGCGCGAAAGGACGGGCGCGATCTTGACGCCGGCGATGGCGCCTAAAAGGATACTGGTAAACGTGATGCCCACCTGCGAAGCGGCAATCAAGGTCTCCGGCTCGTCCAGAAAACGGAGCAACTTTTGGGCGTGCGTGTTGCCGCTCTCGGCAAAATGCTCCATCCGGCTTTTCCGGCTCTCAATGAGCGCTGTTTCGATTTGGGTGAAGAATGCGCTTAACAAAACGCAGCCAATGAGAAGAATGCATAAAAGACCGATTTCGGTACTGTCCACTTTCAGTGATTCCCTCCAAATTATAATTTGTTTTACGATTATATCACATTTCGGCGAGTCAACAAAATTTTCCTCGTGCTTGTGACAGGCGTGGATATTTCATGTATAATGACTGAAATAAGTTTTGCATGACAGGAGAACGGTGATGGTAGTATCGGATTGGATGACGTTTTTGATTGTTTGTCCACTGGTGGGCTTGGCGGGCTTTGTGGACGCCATCGGCGGCGGCGGCGGCTTGATTTCGCTGCCTGCCTATATTATCGGGGGAATCCCGATGCACCAAGCGATTGCGACGAACAAATTGTCTTCGGCCTGCGGTACGACGCTGGCGGTGTTTCGTTTTTGGCGGAACAATCTGATTAATATGAAGCTGGCAGGGCCGTCGGTAGCGGCGGCGATTGTCGGCTCCGCGCTCGGTGCGAGGATTTCTCTTTTGCTCGACGCGTCGATGATGGAGCGAGGGTTATATGTAGTACTGCCGGTGACGGCGTTTATCGTAATGAACAAATCGCTTTTCGGCGCCAATGAAGGAAAAAGCGTGGTGCTGAATCGGCGCACGTACATGACGGCTTGTATCGCGGCGTTTGTCATCGGAATCTATGACGGCGCTTACGGGCCTGGAACGGGCACATTCCTGATTATCGCGTTCACGGTGTTCGCGAAGATGGGCGTCGCGCCTGCGAACGCCCAGTCGAAGATTATCAATCTTGCAACGAATGTTGCGTCGCTGGCGGTGTTCCTGCTGAGCGGGAACGTCCTGGTAACGCTTGGCCTCGCGGCGGCCGCCTGCAATATGGTTGGCGGCTATCTTGGCGCGGGTCTGGTGATGAAAAAGGGCGCCAAGATTGTCAAGCCGATTATTCTTGCGGTGTTGGGGCTTTTGGCGCTGAAACTCGCCGGTGTTTACTAAATTCTATTGCTATTTTTTTCGCGGTATGGTATTATATCCGCGTTATATCGAAATTTGCGATGAGCGAGACAGTAAACGTGCGAAGAAAGGTAAAGAGAGCCGTGACAGGTGAGAAGCGGTCCGAGTAGGCGCGCGCGGAAGATCACTCGCGAGCAGCGGGCTGAACGGCGAAAAGCGGAGTAAGCCTCGCCGGAATCCCCCGTTAAAAGGATAGCATATCGTTTTCGATGGCTGTATGCGAAATAGGTGGTTGATAAGTGAAGTGTGCCTTCATCCTGTTTTGGGTGGAGGCTTTTTTATTTTTTAGGAGGGAACAATTTTGCTGTATCAAAAAGTGGACACGAACTTGCATTTTGTCGAGCGCGAAAAGGAGGTGCTCGATTTTTGGAAGGAGAAAGGCATCGCGCAGAAGGCGGTGGATCAGCGCGAGGGCTGCGACACGTTCACGTTTTACGACGGGCCGCCGACGGCGAACGGCAAGCCGCATATCGGCCATGTATTGACCCGCGTCATCAAGGATATGCTGCCGCGCTACCAGTCCATGAAGGGCAAGCACGTCCTGCGGAAGGCGGGCTGGGACACCCACGGGCTGCCGGTGGAGCTGGAAGTGGAAAAGGCGCTGGGCATCAACGGCAAGGAGCAGATCGAAAAATACGGCATCGAGCCGTTCATCAAAAAGTGCCGCGAGTCGGTCTGGCAGTACAAGGGCATGTGGGAAGAATTTTCCGATGTGGTGGGCTATTGGGCGGACATGGAGCACCCCTATATCACTTACGAAAACGATTACATCGAGTCCGAATGGTGGGCGCTGAAAGAGATTTGGGAGAAGGGGCTGCTCTACAAAGGGCATAAGGTCGTCCCGTATTGCCCGCGCTGCGGCACTCCGCTTTCTTCTCACGAGGTCGCGCAAGGGTACAAGGACGTCAAGGAGCGTTCCGCTATCGTCAAGTTCAAGGCGGTAGGGGAGGACGCTTATTTCCTCGCCTGGACGACGACGCCCTGGACGCTGCCGTCGAACTTCGCGCTCTGCGTGAATCCCGAGGTCGACTATGTGAAAATCCGCGTGGGCGGGATTGTTTATTATATGGCGGAGGCCCTTGTGGAGAGCGTGTTCGCGG